>CAYJOO010000062.1:0-1751 GCA_964371845.1 uncultured Azospirillaceae bacterium
TAGGCGCTGTAGCTTAAGTATATCAGACCCAAAAAGTTCATCGTATATGGTATGAAGTCTTTTGAGATTTCTTTTGCGGAGTTGTCCTTTGAAAGAGTTGCAATTACTTTTTTGAGCCAATATTTTTTGATGATGTTTGCGTCATTTTTTGTTGGCACATAAGCTGATAGAATTGCTCCATATATAAGGTTGATAACAGAGCTTGAAAAATTATTGTTTGTTGATGGAATGTATAATGCATCTAATATTAAGACGTCTGCTTTTGTTTTATATAAGACATCAAGCCCTGTGTCGATGAAGTCAAAAATATGTTTTGGATCAAGGCTTAAGAAGTTTTTGTTTATGGGCTCTTTGTGATATATAACTTCAAGATTTTCAATGGTGTCTAATTGTTGGCATAAGTTTATGGCATTTGTGCTTTCAACGTTGTCAACAAAATCTATAACGCACACTTTTATTTTTGTGCTATTTATTATAGCATCATCATATATGGCGTTGGCTTTGGGTTTGATAAAAAGGTTTTTAAGATTCTGTATCATTTTTTTTACCTTTTAAATCTTCTTTAATCTCTGCATAAATGTTTTTCCATGAGGCTTTCTTTTGGTATAAGAAATATGTTTTTTGCAAGAACCAAATGCCAAAAGCAGTGGCTATTATAAAGCTGCTGTTCGGGTTTGGCATAGTGATTGCTGAAATGGCAATCAATATCATAACAATATATGACTTTTTGGTAAAACTATATACATCGTCTTCTTCAATTTCACCAGTGGTTATGCTAAGGTGATATATGTCATAGTTTTGCTTTAGGCTTAAGTTTGATATTTTTTGAAGAGCCTGAAAGATGATGTTTATAAACATCATCACAAAAATTATTAATGCAGAATAAAGCCCATATTCTGGAGCCCCAAGCATGATAAACCATGCAATGAAAACCCCAAAAAAAGTGTTGTCTGTTTTTGTTGTTGCAATTTTGCATGGAATTCTTGTAAAGCCAAAAATTGTGTATGCTACTATGGCTACTGCCAAGCCTGAAATTGCTATGATTTGTGGCAAGGCTTCTATAAAATATAAGCAAAAGAATGTTGCGCCAAGGGCCGCAGTCTCAATAAAGGAGATGCCAGATATTCTTTTTTGTTTGCTATGTGTAAATGAAAAAACACTTAAAAATGCAAATATTAAAATTTTGCACAAATAAAAATTTGTGATGGGGGCATAGTTGCTAACCGCTTGCGTTGGAATACACATTGCAATAATAGCACAAGCAATAATTTGTAGCACAAGGCTTGAGTATATACATAGCACACCAAGAACGATTAGTGGGATGATTGTTTGAAAGATGTTTGTTTGATAAATATAATCGTTGTTCTCTACAATGATTATAGATGATGCATATACTGTGGTAAAGATTGTAAAAAATATAACTGAAATATTCTTAAAAAATAAAGAGGGTGTTTTTTTTGATGCAATTTCAATATTTGTTCTTTTAAGCCATAAGTGGGCGACTAAAAAAGAAAGTATGGCAATTGCTGCATATGTTATATTGTTTATCATATAAAAATTATATTATATGAGTTTTTTGTTGTAAATTGTTTTTATTAACTTGTTAAGCTCATTTTTGTTGCTTTGTTGATTTGTTATAACCTCTTTTATAAAATTTATTTGTGCAAATGAAAAAGGATAATAAGCATTTTGGGGTGCAGAGAAAATACTTGCAATGGTGCTTTCCTTGATGGGGTGCTTGGATATGGCGG
>CAYJOO010000062.1:1761-6341 GCA_964371845.1 uncultured Azospirillaceae bacterium
GGCAAGCTCTGTGGCAAGATTTTCTATTGTTTGTCTGAGGTGTTGATCTTTTAATAAATCTATGCTGTTTTTTTTGTGAGCATTAAACAACAGATATAATATAGCAAATGGGCTAAACCACTGCCAAAAAGCTGCATCTTGTGTTTGGGTTATATGCGTTGTAAAACCGATTGTCTTAAAGAGGTCAATAAACTCTTGGCTTGTTGAGTTGGGGGCGATTAATTCTGGAGTGCCTCCTAGGGTGTTTATGCTTTCAGCTGGTTTGCTGAAATATATGTTTGTATATGCAAGCTCAATGTTTTTATTGAATAACTTATTGATTGAGTGGTTGTTGTCATATCCTGTGAGGCAGATTATTTTTGCATTAATTAATTTGCTTTTTGGTATTGTTGTAAGCTCAGTTTTTATGTCTTGAATTGGGGCTGTAATAATTAAAAATGTTGCATCTTCTTGAGGGATGTTTTGAACCTCTAATGAAGTTTGTTTTTTTTGAAACTTGCCATCTTCCCTGATGGTAATGCGTTTGTCTTGTGTTGCTTGAATTTTGTTTGTTAAGATGCAAACGTTTATGTTTGCCTCTTTTATTTTGTGTGCAACATAAATAGATAAATCATTTGAACCCAAGACGTATATCATTGTTTTTCCAGCTTTGAGATAAAAAATCCGTCTTGATCAATGTTGGCAAGGAGACGTTTTTGCTCAAGTTCTTTATATGGTGCTGTTTTTAAGAAAGTTTGTATTAATTGCTCGCCTTCTTTTTTTGCAAGAGAGCAATTGCAATACATTAATATGCCGCCAGATTTGAGTGCATTTTTGCATAGGTTTAATAATGCCAGTTGTGTTTTTGCCATAACATCTACGTCTTTGGCTTTTTTGAGCAAGACAATTTCTGGATGGCGTCTTAATGTTCCTGTGGCAGAGCATGGGGCATCTAATAATATAATATCAAAGCCTGTGCCTTTGTATTCTTTTAAGAACTCAAAGGCGTCTTGGCAGATTATTTCTTTGGGCTCATATTGCAATCTTTGCATGTTTTGTTTTAAGGTCTCTAATCTTCTTTGAGACATGTCAACGCATGTTACTATTGCGCCTTTTGAGATGAGCTGTGCGGTTTTGCCGCCAGGAGCTGCACAAAGGTCTAGGACTTTTAGGCCTTTTATATCTCCAAGCATTTCAACAGGGGCCGCAGATGCTTTGTCTTGAACCCAGAAACTTCCTTCTTCGTAGCCGTCTACCTCTTCTACTCTTGTATCTATGAAAGTTTGTTCGCCATTCTTATATACGATATTTGTTAAAGGCTCTATTTTTGCATCGTGTTCCATTTGTTTGATGGTTTTTTCATCATAGCCTTTTAAGGTTTCTAAAAAAGACGGAGTAAAAAACGCATTGTCATCATTGTTAATGATTTCTTCTTTGTTTCTGGCAATGTTTCTGAGCACGGCGTTCACAAAGCTTGCAATTTGTTTTGAAAAGCTTCTTTTGGTGATTTCAACATAAGTGTTTATTGCTGCATAATCTGGGGTGTCCAGGTATAGCATTTCTGCAATTGCGCAGATAAGAATCGGTTTTGTTTGTTTGGGCTTTTTTGCATATTGAGCTATTGTTTTTTCTATATATATAATGTTTCTAAGTGATGTTAAAACTATCATATTGGCAAAGTTTTCTTCTGTTTTTTGGAAGAAACCGCCAGATTTGATAACTTTGTCAACTGCTTTGATTGCGCTTTCTCTTATCATAGGTTTATCTTTAATCCGGTTATGGCTGCGTAGCCTTCTTGTGGTTGATCGTTATTAAAGTTAGCATACGCGCCAATTAGATATATGTCAAAGTATTTATTAATCTGATATTTTTGTGTTATTGCTACATACTCGTCCTGATAGTCAAATTTGTCAGATTTTGAGTTGATGTATGATATTTTTGCCTCATAGGGCCCAAAGTTGAATCCAGCGCCAATATCGTATGAGTTTGACTGTCTGTATGCATTGTATAACTCAATAGGGGAGCTGCCATTTGCATCAGATTTTCTGTAACCTCCTGATATGTTATAGTTGCCGTATGATACCTTTATTGATGCAGAGTATTCTTCATCAATATCTTCAAAATATGCATAAGAAAGAGATGTTGCAACATCAAACGCGCCGATTTTTTGATTGTTTAAGATTGATGCAATGTAGCCAGCTTTTGCCTCTTTTGTTGTTAAGCCGCGGCGATTGTACGCATCTGGCGTATATGAAAGCCCAATATATGAGCTGTATATCTCTGGGCTTATGTATGATATTTTTGGTGCAACACCGTCTGTGTTTATGGCGGTGGTGTTAAAAGTTGCATAAGAGGTCTTGTTGTCATCTCTGGTCCAGCTTGAGTTGGCAATAAAATCTGTGATGTTAAAATCGGTGTATTCAAATGCGCCTACATAAAACTGTTTGGCAACGTTATACATTTGCCCAACTTGGAGATCTCCCCAATTGTTTGATAAAATTGCATATGCCTCTTGCCCCCAGTCTCCTTGATTGTAGGTTTGGTTTTGCTTGTCAAACCCTGCGTATAGATCTAGGTATAATGAAACATTTTTATGAGTATATGACAAACCAAGTTCAACATCTGTTGGCATGGTTGATTTGTCTTCTTTTGTTGCATAACCATATAATGATTTTGCGCTCAAAGAGTATTCAAAGTCATTGGCTGATGCAATTGATGGCGCCAATATTAATGCTATTAAAAGTTTTTTCATTGTAATCCTCCGTTGGGATTATTTTTTTGCAAATAAGTTGCTGTGCGTTTTTTCAAAAGATGCCATGTGGTTTTTAAACGCGTTATATGTTTTGCCTTTTAGGTTTTCTCCTGTTGAGGCTTTAATTGTGGCTGGGTTAACACGTCTGCCTGCTTTTATAACTTCATAATGAAGGTGAGGGCCAGTTGATTTGCCTGTGTTGCCAACATAACCAATAATTTGCCCTCTTTTGACACGCTTGCCAACAGCAATACCTTTTGCATAACCGTTTAAGTGAGCATATGCTGTTGAGTATTCAGAGTTGTGTCTGATTTTGATGTATTTGCCGTATCCGCCATTGTATTTTCTGGATTGGATAACGCCATCTCCTGCAGCATATACTGCAGTGCCTCTTGGTGCAGCATAGTCAATGCCCCAGTGGATTCTGATGTCTTTATATATTGGGTGTCTTCTTCTGCCAAATGGTGATGAAACACGCGCATTTTGAAAAGCAAGAGGTTTTCTGTGTAAGGTTTTATTTGAGTATGCAAAGCCTTTGTTATCAAAATAATCTATGTTGCCTTTTGAATCATGATATCTATATAGGGCGATTTTATCTTTGCGCAAAGTGATGCTCAAGTATAGTATTTTGCCACTTTTGATGTATTGGCCATCTTTTGAGATGATGTTTTCATATATTACTTCAAACTTATCGCCTTTTTGAACATCTCTTCTGAAATCAACAGTGTTTGAGAATATTTTTGTAAATTCTGCAACAAGCGCATTTGGAACACCTTGTTTTTGCATAGATGTTGATAGCATCCCATTTATTGAGCCTGTTGCCGTTTTGATTTCTGTGATGTGTTCATCTATCTCTTTTTTGAGGGTGTAGTCATTGTCTTCATTTAATGAAAGAATATATCTGGTGCCAACTTTGGGCTCATATTCTAATCTTTCTAAAAGCAAGAATTCATTTGTGTCATCATTAACCAATGTTGTGATGTTAAACTTTTGGCCAATTTTAAGAGAGCGTGGGTCTATGTCTTTGGATAAAATTTTGTTTATTTTATATGCTTCTTGTGTGGTCAAGCCAATTGATGTTAATATTGAGAGCATATTGTCACCAGATTTTATGGTAACTGTCTTTTCAACACTTTGTGGGCCACCAATTTTTACTATGTCAAACAATGACTTGATGTTTTCTAATGGTTTTTTTGGGTATAAAGATGGGGATTCTTGTTGTTTGTCTTGATTTTCAAGCATTAAATATCCCAAGCTGTCATCTTTTGAAATAACGGCTTGTGACGGGTTGTTGTCAGACAAAGCTATTAAGCATGCAAATATTGTTGCAATTGCATATCCTAGGATTATGAATCTGCGTTTGCTTT
Organism: uncultured Azospirillaceae bacterium; assembly: GCA_964371845.1. Taxonomy (GTDB): domain Bacteria; phylum Pseudomonadota; class Alphaproteobacteria; order RF32; family CAG-239; genus JAWXUC01. The sequence goes on from CAYJOO010000062.1 coordinate 5,860, forward strand.
TGCTTTCAATACCTTTTTTGATATAGTTTTTTATTTGTTCTTTTGTCATCGGGCGTTATATTATTATATATTTATTAAAAAACAATGAAAAAAGAGAAGTTTTGCAACTTCTCTTTAACATCAGACTAGAAGCCTTCTGTTTCTAAGCGTTTTCTAAGTTGTTTTCTAGCGCGTCTTACAGCTTCAGCTTTACGACGAGCGTTCTTCTCAGAGTTTGTTTCATGATGACGTCTTAATTTCATCTCTCTGAAAACACCTTCACGTTGCAATTTCTTTTTCAAAACTTTTAAGCTTTGAGAAACATCGTTGCCCATTACAGTAACTTGAACCACTTGTATCACCACCTTTATGGTTAAATGTTAATATTAAGTTTTCTTTATAACAATAATTTTTATAAAAAGCAAGTTTTTATTTTAATTTAGCAAAATCAATCATTTATAAAAACTAAAACTTATTGTTATATTGCTATTGAAAATATCTTT
>CAYJOO010000063.1:0-6322 GCA_964371845.1 uncultured Azospirillaceae bacterium
TATCGCCAAAATCTCTTCTGCCGCCACCATCTCTTGGCTTAAAGTCTTTCCTATCACCAAAATCTCTTCTGTCACCACCATCTCTTGGCTTAAAGTCTTTCCTATCGCCAAAATCTCTTCTGCCGCCACCATCTCTTGGCTTAAAGTCTTTCCTATCACCAAAATCTCTTCTGTCACCACCATCTCTTGGCTTAAAGTCTTTTCTATCGCCAAAATCTCTTCTACCGCCACCATCTCTTGGCTTAAAATCTTTCCTATCACCAAAATCTCTTCTACCGCCGCCACTTCTTGGTCTAAAGTCTTTCTTATCACCAAATCTTTTCGCCATTCTTTCTTCTTTTGACATATAAAAAGGAGCTGTTTTATCTTTTTCAATACTAAAGCCAAATTTGCCAAGCTCTCTACCTAATGTATAATAGTTTCCGTGAGCATAGGCAACAAGTCCTGTTTTTTCCATACAAAATTTTTCATTCTCATCAATATATTTGTCATCAACAATAACACCTACAACCTCAGCCATAAACATGTCATGTGAGCCACATTCAATCACTTGAGTAACTTTACATTCAATAGAAACTGGAGACTCCACAACTTGTGGGCAAGAAACATTCTCACAAGGGGCAGGGGTCAAGTTGGTTTCCTTAAATTTATCAATATCTCTACCAGACTTCACTCCGCAAAAGTCTGTCTTATCAGCAAACCTAACAGATGTAAGGTTTAAGACAAATTCTTTTGTCTCAGATATAATTTCATGAGAATATCTTTCTTTTCTAACTGATATATATGTTGTTGGTGGTTGAGTTGCAATCACGCCACTCCACGCTATTGTAATCAAGTTTGGTTTTTCCATACTTCCACAAGAAACCAACACGGGTGGAACAGGGGCCATCATTATTGATGGTTTCCATAAAATTTTTGCCATTTTTTAATATCCTTTTAATAAATTCTGTTTTATACTACACATAAAATAATAAAAGGAAAGAAAAAAATGGATTCTAGCTTAATTTGGACCAATCTAACGACAATAAGCATTACAATTGCATCTCTTTTGGTGTTTTATTGTTCTGCAGTTTATGTTACCAGAAAAGATGGCTTAGATAAAAGTTTAATCAACTGTTTTAACGGTTTTTTGTGTATGGAGTTATCTGATATCTCAACTATCTGCGCAGAAGAACTCCCGCATTTACTCAATCTTTTTGTGCTTTTGGAGTTAACACTCCTTGTTGTCTCGTTGTGTTTTTTCATCTCTTGTGCCACATCATTGATATTAAGAAAAAAAGCATCATACGCTGCCATAATTAACATTGGCGTTATTGGCATTTTGTTTAGTGCAATGTTTATATATGTGTTTCCTGATGGCGTAATGGTCGCAAAAATAAGGTTGCTTGTTCCATTGGCAGGTTTTGTATTCTTGTCTATAGGCTTCTTTTCAAGATATACAAAAAAAACAATATCATATATGATTCTTGGATCTTTGATGATAACAATAGCAATAAAATATGCCGCTGCAATAGCTGGCTTTGGGATCTTAGATTATAAATGGTTGATGCCCGTTACATATACCTTAATAGGTGTTCTATTCCTTTTTCTGCACTCAGAAGAATTGCGCATTGAAATCAAATCAATAAAAAAGACACTAATAGATAATAATAATAAAATAAAAGAGATTATAAATCATTCTCCTTTCCCAATATTAATATCAAGATTAAGTGATGATAAAATAATGCTTGCAAATGATAATGCGCAAAGGTTATTTGGAATTTATAGAGATGATGTTGAAAAATATCGCCTTAAAGATTTTTTTGCAGACCAATCAGCCAGAAAAAAACTATCAGAATCACTAGAAGGCGGTTTTGGTATCAAAGACTTTGAGTTTTTAGCAGATGCTCCAGGAGCAATATCACCTTTTTGGCTTTTATCTTCTGCAAGTGTGATTGAGTATGAGGCAACACCTGTGCTATATATGGCCTTGCAAGATATAACCAGCAGAAAAAACAAAGAATCAATCCTAGAGGATCAAGCAACAAAAGACCCCTTAACAGGCATATACAACAGAAGATATTTTGAACAGGCTGTTGCAGAAAAAATCACAAATTTGGTCAGAGTAAAATCGCCTTACTCTATATTAATGTTAGATGCTGACCACTTTAAGAATGTAAACGATACTTATGGCCACAAATCAGGAGACAATGTCTTAATAGCACTTGCAAACATTGCAGAAAAAGCCGTTAGGGACAGCGATGTTGTGGCTCGCTTTGGCGGAGAGGAGTTTGTAATATTCTTATCAGACACTCAAGAGGATAAGGCTCAAAGCGTTGCCAACCGATTAAGAGAAAGCATTTCAAAAATGGTTGTAAAATCAGATGACAATCAAGATATAACATTTACAGCAAGTATTGGTGTGTCTTCATCTCTGCACTCAAAAAAAGTTGATGAGTTAATAAAATTTGCAGATCTTGCCTTGTATAAAGCAAAAGAAAACGGCAGAAACAGAGTTGAGGTTTATACAAAAGAGTGTGATGCAGATGCTCAAAAACTAGCAAACAAAAAAGAATCACATCACCCAGTATATGATCTTGAAAGCCTAGAAGAAATATCATTAATAGATGAAAGTAACAAAAAATGAGTTGCCAATATACAGATTGCGGAGCTTGCAATCACAGTCAAATAAGCTATGAAGATTATAAAAAACAAAAAGCAATCGGCAAAGAAAATATATTTTTTGCACCTCAAAAGTCAAGAAGAAGAGCAAATTTTGCATTTTCTCAAAATAAATTTGGCTTTTTTCAAGCAAAAACACACAAGGTAATAGATGTTCAAACTTGCCCAAATCTTGCGTTTAAAACTTCTCATATCCGCTCTTTTGTATTAAGCTTGGGCTACCCATCAGGGGAGGTTTATATTACAAAAGCAGACAATGGCCTTGCAATAAAAATAGAGGCAAAATCAAAAGTCAGCCTGGATAATAAACTTGACCTTGCAGATTTTATAAACTCAAATCAAGATATAATAAGTGTTTCCATAAATGACTATGAAGTTAAGAAAGCTGACCCATACATTGAAATTGCAGGATACAAAGTTTTTATCATGGCAGATAGCTTTTTGCAAGCAACCAAAGAATCAGAGGCAAAAATGATAGAAATAGCATCAGATTTTTTAATAGATACAAATGCCAATATATTGGATTTATATTGTGGATTGGGCACATTTTCATACCCACTTGCCAAAAACATAAAAAACAAAATAACATCAATAGACTCAAACCCCATAGCGCTTGATTTATTCAAAAAAACAATCAATTATAATCAAATCCCCAATATAGAAATAAAAAAACAAAACTTGATCAAGTATCCTTTAACCGCCCAAGAGCTTGAACAATTTGATGCAATTTTGTTTGACCCTCCATACTCAGGAGCCTTGTCTCAGGTCAAAGAAATTTGCAAATGCAACAAAATGTTTAATAAGATTGTAGCAGTTTCTTGCAATGAGCAAAGCTTTAATAAAGATATGGAGTTGTTATTGCAAAAAGGCTACAAATTAAAAGAAATAACATATATAGATCAGTTTCTATTCTCTGAACATATAGAACTTGTTGCTTTGTTTGAAGCATAGTTTTGCGTCCAATCACTAACAAGTCCCACTTTTTGCTTGAAATCCAAAATATATAGTGTATTAAGAAGAGTAAAATTAATTTTATAAATAAGGACAACAAAATGGCTTCATTAGCACAAAAAATGGCTTCAGGCGTTGATATGGGCGCTTTTTCAAAGGCCGCTGAATTAAAACAAAGACTAATATTTACAGTTTTTGCATTAATTATTTTCAGACTTGGAACTTTTGTTCCACTCCCAGGAATTGACCCAACAGTATTAAGTGATGTATTTTCTCAAAACTCTGATGGTATCTTGGGAATGTTCAATATGTTTTCTGGTGGCGCATTAGAGCGTATGACAATTTTTGCATTAAACATCATGCCATACATCTCTGCCTCAATCATTATTCAATTGGCGCAATCAGTAATACCATCATTGGGCGCATTGAAAAAAGAAGGAGAAGCAGGGCATAGAAAAACCACTCAATACACAAGACTTTTAACTGTTTTAATAACAATTGTTCAAGGTTATGGTATTGCAGTTGGCTTGCAATCAATGACAACATCAGGTGGCATGTCTGCAGTAATTAACCCAGGCTTTATATTTGTGTTTACAACAATTGTATCTCTTGTTGGTGGAACAATGTTTATTGTTTGGCTTGGTGAGCAAATTACATCACGTGGTGTTGGCAATGGCTCATCATTAATCATCACAGTTGGTATCATTGCAACAATTCCTGCTGCTTTGGGACAAACTTTTGAACTTGGTCGTGTTGGCTCAATGTCTGGCTTTACAATACTAATGCTTTTAGCAATGGTAGTTGCCTTAATTTATGTAATCATCTTGGTAGAAAGAGCAGCAAGAAAAATCATAATTCAATACCCAAAACGTCAAGTTGGTGGCAGAATGATGGGCGCAGAAAATTCTTTCTTACCATTAAAAATCAACCCAACAGGTGTTATCCCTCCAATTTTTGCATCATCTTTATTGTTGTTGCCAATTACAATTGCCAACCTATCTGCAGAAACAGGTCCATCATGGGTTAGAACAATTAGTCAATACTTAGGACAAGGGCAACCTTTATACTTGACATTATACGGTGCATTAATATTGTTCTTTGCTTTTTTCTATACAGCAATTGTATTCAATCCTGAAGAAACAGCAGACAACTTAAAAAAACATGGCGGTTTTGTAGCTGGTATCAGACCAGGAAAGATGACAGCTGAGTACTTAGATTATGTTATCACAAGATTAACAGTATTAGGTGCGTTTTACTTAACTTCTCTTTGTATTTTACCAGAGATCTTAATATCAAAACTATCTGTTCCATTTATCTTGGGTGGTACAACACTATTAATCGTGGTTCAAGTGACTATGGACTTTGTTTCACAAGTTCAATCTCACTTAATCGCTCACCAATATGAATCTTTGATTAAAAAAGCAAACTTGGTAAATAAAAAGAAAAAATAATGAGCAATCTATATTTTGTTTTTACAGGCGCCCCAGGGTGCGGAAAGGGCACGCAAGCCAGACTTTTGCAAGAAAAGACTGGCATTGCCCACCTTTCAACAGGTGAGATGCTAAGAGCAGAAACAAAAACAGGATCAATTCTTGGCTCTCAAATCAAAGAGTTATTGGACAAAGGTCAATTTGCAACAGATGAGATGATAATAGAGATGGTCTCAAACAGAATAGAAGCTGATGATTGCAAAAAAGGTTTTATCCTAGATGGCTTTCCAAGAACATTACCACAAGTTGAAGCATTGCAAAAAATGCTCAAAGAAAAAAACATCGTCTTAAACGCAGCAATAGAAATTCAAGTCCCCGATGAAATCATTATGGAAAGAATTTTAGGCAGATATGCCTGTATGACCTGCGGGCAGGGATATCATGACAAGTTTATCAAGCCAAAGGTTTATGGTGTTTGTGATGTTTGTGGTGGTACCAGTTTTTATAGAAGAGTTGATGATAACAGAGAAACTGTTCAAAACAGACTAGTAAACTACAGAAAGTTGACATATCCAACGATTCCCGCATTTGAAAAATGGGGTGTGTTAAAAACAGTAGACGGCACGGGTGTGATAGACGCCACAGCAGCCAAAATATGGGATATTGTAACCGCTGAAAAATAAATAAAAGCCACATTTTGTGGCTTTTTTATATTTTATCAAAAAAATAATAAAAAAATCAACAAACACTGTTGACATATAAAAACTTTAACATATAATCCGCTTAATTTTGAAAAGTGGTGATTTCAAAAATAAATTTATATTTTAAACAAATGGAGAAAGAATTTGGCTCGTATAGCTGGTGTAAACATTCCAACTGCCAAAAGAGTAGAGGTCGCTTTGACATACATTTATGGTATTGGAAGAAAAGTTGCAAAAGATATTTGCAAAAAAGTTGGTATTGCCGACTCGGTAAGAGTTCATCAATTATCAGATGATGAAGTGGCAAAAATCAGAGAAGAAATTGATGCTAACATCCTTGTAGAGGGTGAGCTTCGTCGTGAAGTTGGTGTTAATATTAAACGTTTAATGGACTTAGGTTGTTACAGAGGTTTGAGACACAGAAAAGGCTTGCCTGTTCGTGGTCAAAGCACAAAACAAAACGCTAGAACCAGAAAAGGTAAGCGTAAAACTGTAGCAAACAAAAAGAAATAGGTGAAATAATATGGCAAAAGCAACTACACAACGTGTTAAGAAAAAAGAAAAGAAGAATATTACTTC
>CAYJOO010000064.1:0-1010 GCA_964371845.1 uncultured Azospirillaceae bacterium
GGCAAGAAAAAGTTGACATAATCTGAAAAATGTGCTTTAATAAAAGGGTAACAAACAAATAAATATATATTATTAATTTAAAAAAACTAGCTTATGAAGAAGTTGTGTTTTTTAGTTACCATCGCATTTTTTGCGATGATGATGACCTCATGCAACGAGCACGAGGCATATATTAACAAGAATGCTGTAATTGATGGGCATGAAGTCCAGGTTACAGCCCATGTGTTTTATTCCCTGAAGAAAGGGCAAACACATGAAATGGCTCTAAGCCTTCTTGACGCGGCCTTTGAGGCTGATGTCAATGAGGCTATTGATGATGCTTTGATAAGGGGCATCGTAGAGCCAGAACTTGACATCGAAAACCTGCTACGCAGCGATGTCAACATAGAGGCTGTGCGCCTCTTTTAATAAAAGAAAACATCTTGCAAGCAACAAGCTAGCAAGGTGTTTTCTTTTTTTGTTATATAAAAATTGTTGACAAATCAACAAATTGTGAGATTATATGGTCAAACAACACAATTATTAACCTTATAAAACTAAAAAAACATGGCTAGAGAAATTTGTATTGCCAATCTTGACAAAGCTCAAGTATTGGCTGCCTTATACAATGAGGCAAAACAAAACCAAAGCGGCTTCCAAGAAGGGTACCGCTCTGGAAAGATCTCTGCTAACAAAGCAGAGCTTATTATCCAAGAAGGAGGAACATTGCAATTTGCAACCCTTTTGGATAAAAATCTTCATGTTGATATCTCAGGAAACTATTTTTCTCCTGAGAAATATGAAGAATGTAATGGTATTTTTTCTGCCCAGAGGGCAATAGATGAGATTACAATGCCATAAACTTGCCCCCGCAAAAATTATTTGCGGGGACTTTTTTTATCTTTTTTGTTTGAAAAAAATTTTTAATATCTGAGAGCAATCCTCATTATTATACATTATAACTTCTGGTTTGTGATGACAAGTTTTTTGCTCATAAAACTGCACACCGCCCCCCTTTTTATCCATGCAGC
>CAYJOO010000064.1:1020-6173 GCA_964371845.1 uncultured Azospirillaceae bacterium
AGTTTTTATTCTCACAAATGATATTGCTGCAGCACACATTGTGCAAGGTTCCAAAGTTACATATAAGTCACAATCCCAAAGTCTGTTTTGCCCAAGCTTTTTGCAAGCTTTGTTGATAGCGATAATCTCAGCATGGTGGGTTGCATTGTTTTTGTGCTCACATTCATTGTGTGCTTTGGCTATAATCTTGCCATCTTTAACAATAACGCAGCCAACTGGGACTTCATCTTTTTCAAAAGCTTTTTGTGCCTCTTTATATGCAAGTTTTAAGAATTTATCCAATAGATAAAACCCCTTTTGTAATCAATATTTGTGAGGCTATATATGCAACAAAACACATAAAGAACAACGCACCCTCAAGCCTTGATATTCTGCCTTTGGTCATCATTATTGGCCATAGTATCAATGTTGCACCAAGCATTACTAAATTGTCATAGTTTATAAACTGATTTGGCACTTCAACATTTGTGACAGTTGCTGTAAAGTCCATAATAAAGACGATATTCCAGATGTTTGAGCCAACTATGTTGCCCAGTGCAACAGAGCTTTGCCCTCTATATGCAGCAATTGCTGAAACGGCCAGCTCTGGCAAAGATGTGCCTATGGCGATTATTGTTAAGCCAATGATTTCTTCTGAAACGCCTAATAATTCTGCAATAGTTACGGCGCCATTAACCAATAGTTCTCCACCATAAACAATAATGCCCAGACCAAGCGCTGTGATGGCAATAACACTCATCCAGCTTTTTGAGGCATATGGACTGTGTGTTTCTTCATCATCCTCTTGCGGTTTGTCTTTTGAGTTTTTATAATTAAACCAAATAAAGCCAAACAAAAGAGCTAGCATCACAATTCCGTGTGCTCTGCCAAACAAGCCAAAATGTGCAATTGCAACAAATAACAACGTTACTGCCAATAAAAACTTGTAGTCTCTAAAAAATGTTTTTTTATCTGATGAGATTGGTGCAATCATTGCAGCAACACCCAAAATTAATAATATGTTGCCAATGTTTGAGCCAATAATATTGCCCAAGACAATGCCCTCTGCCCCCCTAAAAGCGGCCTTAATAGAGACAACAAACTCTGGTGCAGATGTGCCAAATGCAAGAATTGTTAAACCGATGATAACCGGGGCAATATTTAATTTGTTGGCAATTGCAACACCGCCTTTGACAGTAATGTCTGCACCAACCATTAATAAAATAAAACCAATAGTGATTAAGCCTATAGATAATAGCATATTATTCTCCTTTATTTGAGCACAAGATAACTTATTTGTTTTGCTATGGCAAGTGCTATTTTTTGTTCTTGACATTTATTGAAAATAGTAGCAATTTGAGATGTATTAACAAACAAATTTTATAAGGTATAGTTACAATGAAAATATTAGTCTTAAATGCAGGGTCATCAACCCTTAAATATCAACTTTATACTGTTGAAAATAATAATTATGAAGTAGTGTGTAAAGGCAATGCTGAACGTATTGGGCGTAATGCGTCTTTTGTTGGCATTAAATTTGCAAATGGAGATCAAAAACAAGTTGATGTTGAATTAAATAATCATAGTGATGCATTTAATGAAGTAGTAAAACTTTTGCTTGATGGCGCAATTAAGTCATTAGATGAAATTTCTGCAATTGGCAACAGAGTGGTACAAGGTGGAGATATATTCAAGCAATCTACGCTTGTAACAGATGATGTTATACAACAAATTGAAAACTTATCAAACCTTGCGCCTTTGCACAATCCTGCTGCTGTGTTTGTATTAAAAGCAGTTAAAAGCCAACTACCAAATGTTAAGCAAGTTGTTGTGTTTGACACAGCCTTTCATCAAACTATGCCTGTTGAAGCTTATACATATGCTTTGCCAGAAAAACAACGCAAAGAGTTTAAGATTAGACGTTACGGCTTTCATGGAACATCTCACTTTTTTGTTGCCAATGAGTGTGAAAAAATAATTGGCAAAGGCAAAAAAATCATTACTTGCCATATTGGTAGTGGCGCTTCTATATCTGCAATCAAAGATGGGGAATGCATCGATACATCAATGGGGATGACACCTTTGGCAGGTATTATGATGGACACACGTTGTGGCGATATTGATCCATACATTCCTCTTTATATGATGCAATCTCAAAACTTGAGTGTAGATGAAGTAAATGACATTTTGAATCGCCAAAGTGGTAAAACAGGTTTGACTGGTTATAGTGATTCTCGAGACTTTGAAGCTGCATACAAAAAAGGCGAGCCTGCAACAATTGAAGCTATGAAGTGCTATATTTATAGTATTACAAAACAAATTGGTGCATATATTGCAGCTCTTAAAGGAGTTGATGCAATTGTGTTTACTGCAGGTGTTGGTGAAAACTCTTGCCTGACAAGAAAACTTGTTATGGAACAATTTGCTTATTTGGGCCTTGAAGTTAATGAAGAAGAAAACAACAAAAGAGGTGAGACTTTAGAGATTTCTGCCCCTGGCTCAAAAGTTAAGGCTTTTGTAATCCCAACAAATGAAGAGCTTGTTATTGCACAAGATACATTGAAAATTGTTGGATAATCAAACCAACCTACAAAAAAAAGCTCTGATATTCAGAGCTTTTTTTTATAAATTATATATCTTGTTTTGACAACTTATTTTGACGGTACTTTTCAAGCTTGGCTTCTCTCCATGCGTGAGCGTCTATGCGTTCTCTTTTTTTGACATCAAAGGTTAACATATTTTGGTCAATTGGAATGTTTTTGACCAATTGCAAGCGTTCATCAATCTTCTTTTTATAACGCAAACCTCTTGTGCCTCTTTTTGAGTGATAATGCATTGTTGCCTTATCCCAGCTATCATCAGCATTCTTATATAACTTGCTTAAGAATGATGCTGCATAATATACATTTTGCTCAACATCAAAAGCATCTTCTACACTGTCAAATGCGCTGCCATGATATTTTAAGTTAACTTGCATGCAGCCAACATCAATACTTTTTATGCCTTTTTTTTGCAAAGATTTTACTTTGGCTACTGCCTCTGATTTGCTATCTAAATACCAGCCTTTGCCATTGGCGTTTACTGTCCAAGGCCATGGAGCTGACGTTTTTTTGCTGGCATCAAAACGACCTGTCTCAACATGTGAGATGGTTGTTAATAAATGCGGTTTGATATTAAATTGTTTTTCATACTTATGTGTTGCATATACACATAAATCACTATCATTTGTTACACCTGCAATAACTGGTGAACTAAATTGCTGAAGCAAAAGCAACAGCACTATAATAAAATACATAAATCTTTTTGATGCTATAAAGCGCATCTCCCTATCTCTTAAATCACAATTAATATCCCAATACATATATGCAAATTTCAATTAATTGTTTTGTTGATCTATGAGATTAATTAAACAAAACAGTATGGTTTATAACCCATTTACTTTTAAATAGCAAGCAAAAATGTCTTTTTTATGTCTAAATTTTGGATTTTTTCTGCAACTTCCGTTAAAAAAGCCCCTATTAACAAAGACTTGGCCGCTGACTCAGAAAGCCCCCTAGATTGTAGATAAAACATGGCTTTTTCATCTAATTTGCCGATTGCAGACCCATGAGAGCATTTTACGTCATCATTAAATATCTCTAATTCTGGTTTGACATCTACACTTGCATGATCTGATAAAATAATTGCCCTGTGCTGTTGATTGCCAACAACATTATCGCACCCCTTGCCTATACTGATTTTGCCTTGATAAACCCCACGTGAAGAGCCAGAAACGACTCCCTTAACCAATTGGTTAGATATTGTATTTGAGCTGTTGTGAATAATGTGAATAGTGTTGTCTTGTAAAGATGTGTTCTCACCTTTGTATATTGCGTTATAATCTGCGCTTGCGCCTTCTTCTGCCAGTGTTATTTGGACTTCATTTCTGGATAAAGGAGCATCTTTTTGTAGGTTAAAACCTAAGTAGTGAGCATCTTTTTTGACGTTTACAAAAGTGTTTGTAACACCACAAGAGACATCTTTGTTGACAGTGTAATGCGTTAATTTTGATGAGGGGTATAAAAATATCTCATTGACAACGTTTGAAAAGCAATCAGCATCACTATTAACAAACTCTATTAACTCAAGTGATGAGTTTGCGTCTATAACAATAATGTTTCTTAATGCGTGCCAAGTGTTAGGTTGGTTGCTATAGTTGATAATTGCAAGAGGTTTTTTGAAATTTATATTTTTTGCAACTTTTATAAAAACTCCTTCTTGCAAATTTGAGTTGTTTAAGTTAACAAATGGCGCATTGCTTGCCGCAATTTTGTTTAAGTATTCATTTGACTTTTGCATTATAACAGCCTCTATTAAAGGCAAAACCTCAATGCCATCTGGCAGGTTTGACTTTTGTGGGGCAAAGTGCCCGTTGTCAAAATAAATGCAATAGCCCGCAAATTCTTTGCTATACTCAGTTGTTTGCTGATTTGCGTATTGGCGTTTTGTGCTTGTTAAATTGTCTAAGTTTGTATATTGCCAATATTCATCTTTTTTTGTTGGTAGCAAAAAGTTTTTTTTGCCTTCCGCTCTGATACTTTGGAGCCCTTGAATATCTTGCGCTATTAATTTTTGATTATTCTCCATATTGTTCATAACCACTTTCTTCTAACTCTAATGCCAAGTTTGCACCGCCTGTTTTGATTATTTTGCCATCTTTGAATATGTGTACAAAATCTGGAGCAACCTCATTTAATAATCTGTTATAATGAGTGATAATTAACATTGAGCGATTGTCGGCTCTTAAGGCGTTTACCCCTTGTGCAACAACTTTTAATGCATCGATATCAAGCCCAGAGTCTGGCTCATCTAAGATAGCAAGGCTTGGTTTTAATAATGACATTTGCAGGGTTTCTAGTTTTTTCTTTTCGCCACCTGAAAAACCAACGTTTAAGCCTCTGGCTAACATTGTGTGAGGTATCATCAACTTTGTTGCCTCAATCTTTATTTTTTTCATGAATGAAACCATATCTAATGCAGGTAATCCTTGGCTTTTTAAGTGAGCATCCATTGCATGCTTTAAGAAAATATTTACTGGCACGCCAGCTATTTCAACAGGGTATTGCATGCAAAGAAAAATGCCTGCCAAAGAACGTTCCTCAACGTTTAAGTCTAAGAGACTTTTGCCTTTGTAT
>CAYJOO010000065.1:0-2126 GCA_964371845.1 uncultured Azospirillaceae bacterium
TCCATTCATATCTGGCAACATAATATCCAAAATTATAATGTCATAGTCATATAATTTGCCAATTTAGAAGCCATCTTCGCCTAGGTCTGTTGAATCAATAATCATGACCTCTTTCTTAAGCATTGTTTCAATACTTTGAGAGATGGCATAATCATCTTCCACTAATAAAACTCTCATATTTTATCTCCATTTATATATAATATAAACTCATTATAAGCCATTTTTTTATTTTGTTAACCTTTATTAACGCAGTTGTTAATAAATAATTATTTTTTTGCTTGCATTTATTTTTTTTAAGGCTACAATCAGCTCATTCCCCACAATAACATATATTTTATAAAGTGTAGTTTTATGTATAAAAAAAATAATAATAACAATAAGTTTCGCAATCACAACAATCATCATAATAATAACAATCAATATTCATTAACATACAAGTTTGATAGCAACTCAATTGCTGGCAAGATGTCTGGCACTGCACTTGATTTAATAAAAAAATACAATGACTTGGCCAAAGAGGCCTTATCAAATCATGACTATATCTCAGCAGAAACATTCAAGCAATTTGCAGAGCATTATAGAAAAATAGTTACAGAAATAAATGACAGAAAAGCCCAAGCGCAAGTCAAAAAAGAAGAACAAAAAGAGCCAAAAGAAGACACAGCACAGAAGCCATCGCCAGAAAAAGGGCCCAAAAAAGTTAAAGAAACGCCAAAAGAAGAAGATAATTCAGAGCCTCAGGCCAAAGAAGCCCCCAAGAAAAAAACCTTAAGAAAAAAACTTGTAGTAGCAAAAGCAGAATAAGCAGGAGTTCTATTAATGGTTTTTCAAAAATTTAAGAACATTATATTAAATAAAAACAAAAAGCCATTAGAACAAACTCGCTTGGCAACAAGAGCTTTTGAAGAAAACAAAATTATACAGATACTTGCCAAATCTCAAAAAAACAATTGCATTGTTGTTGGCAGGCAAGGGGTTGGCAAAACAAGCCTTTTACAAAGTCTTAAAAAAAGAATTAAAAAAAGTGTTATTGTGATTGATGATGTCCACCTCTTAAAAAATGAAGAAGCCTTATCATTAAAAGAAAAAATAATTAACAAAGACATTCAATGTTTGTTATCAACAACATATGTGGCATATAAGTCATATAATGACTATGATGCTTTTTTTGCCCAAAACTTCACACCAATATTATTAGCAGAGCCAAATAACGATGAGGCTTTAGAAATATTAGATATAAAGTCAAAAGAGCTTGAGGATATTTATAATATCTCAATATTGCCTACAGCATTTCAGCCTCTTATTGAGCTTTCTCAAAGATATTTGTTTGATAAAAATATGCCAGCTAGTTTTGTTGATGTTCTTGATGAGATTTGTGCATCAAAATCTGTAATAGTTTCTCAAGTTCCATCAGAGTTAAGCACATTGATCGATCATATTGCTTCCTTAAAGTCACAAACATTAAGCGCGGCTCAAAAAATTGAGTTAAATGCATTAGAGATAAAATATAACAAGTTGCATGCAGATTGGCAGCAAAATCAAAAACAAAAAAAGATCATTGAGCCAAAGGATATATATCAATATTTTCAGCAAGTAACAAACGCTCCATTAAAAAGTATTGAAACCAGCTTCAAGCAAAAAATAAACACTCTTGAGGCAAATCTTAACAATAAAGTGTTGCATCAATCCCAAGCTGTTACAAAAATATCTAATGCAATCAAAAAAAAGTTTTTAGAAGACGCATACAAAAAAGGCAAGCCGCTATCATTGTTATTCACGGGTCCAAATGGCGTTGGCAAGTATAAAACTTGCAAAGAACTTGCCAAGCTATTGTTTGATGATGTCAGCAACTTGGTTATAAAACCAACAGAGCCATACCAAGTTGTTGTAACAGATAATCCCGCTTATGCATATAATAAAGGCCTCAAAAACTCCATATTAATATACAAACAAAATCATGATTTTATAGATGAAGTTATCAATTTTGACACTCTTGAAAGAAGAGGCGCAAGGGATATTGCAAAATCAATGATATCTGACTTGGTTACAAAAATTGCCATAAATAAGGTTTTGCTTAATATAGAAGAGCAAGTCTATATGTTTATTATCAACAAAAGCTACACCAC
>CAYJOO010000065.1:2157-5855 GCA_964371845.1 uncultured Azospirillaceae bacterium
GGTTGCAGCCATGAGAGCCGTAATTGAAGCAGAGTTAAAAGACAAAATACAAGAACTCGTCGCAAAAGCAAACTTGTCAAATAAAACAATATACATATATTTTGAGCATGGCGGCTTAGAGGTAAAAGCCAAATAACATATTAATAAACAAAAGCTTTGACATCACAGATATTAGGAATTATATATTTAATATGCAATATTCAAATGTTCCAGCTGGTTATGACGCCTTATTTTTATCTGAGCTTATAAAAAAATCAGATACATCTTTTTTATATATTTTATCAGATGGCAAAACTTTGCAGCAAACATATCAAAATATGCAGTACTTTGCACCAAAGCAAGAGGTCTTGATGCTTCCTGCCTGGGATACACAAGCATATGATAGAGTATCTCCAAATTCAGAAGTTATCTCTGAGCGCATCAAAACTCTCTCAAAGTTAATAAAAGAGCCAAACAAAAAAAGAATTGTCTTGGCATCAACATCATCTGTCTTACAACTTTTGCCTCCTGCAGAAATATTTCAAAACTCTTTTATCATAAACAAAGGGGCAGACATAAATCGCAAAAAGTTAATTGAGTTTTTTAGTGCAAACGGCTACAATAAAACTGAACAAGTCTTAGAGCCTTTGGAGTTCTCTGTCAGAGGCGATATTATAGATGTTTTTGCTCCATCATCAAAGCAACCAATTCGTATAGATTTTTTTGATGATGAGGTTGAGGCCTTAAAATATTTTGACCCACTCACTCAAAGAACAACAGAGGCTTTATCAGAATTTTGTTTTTATATTGGTTCTGAGCTGTTATTAAATGAGCACACTATTGCAACTTTTCGCAGAAAATACATAGAAGAGTTTGGCTCTCTTGGCTTAAATGATGAGATATATGAAGCAATATCAAATGGGTTGCATTTTAATGGTGCAGAAAACTGGTTGCCATTATTTTATAAAAACCTTAATTCAATTTTTGATTATATGCAAAATTCACAAATATTTGTTGGAGAACACGTTCTTGAAGCAATAGACAACAAAGAATTTTCAATAAAAGATTATTATCAAGCAAGGGTTGAGGCCCAAGATGACTATCGCCCAATTAGGCCAGAGCTATTTTATATTGACCCAAAACAAATCTTAAAAACCGCAAGCCACATATCTTCCCAAAACATTGGCGGCACAGACAAAAAAGTTATACCATCTCGCACATTCTATCCAAATAAATTTGACAACTTGCAAGAGTATATAAATGAAAACTCAAACAAAAAAATAACCATAGGTTGTTATCAACAATCTTCCATAGAAAAAATAAAAAAGCTTATAAATAACAACAAAATAAGCGTAGAAATTGCGCCCTTAACATCAGGATTTAAAACAGATAAATTATTGTTTATATCAGAAGCTGATATTTTTGGCCAAAAGCCCAATAAAATAAAAAAGAATAAGGCAAGCGCAAAAAACTTTATTGCAGATGTTTCTCAACTAAGTGCCAATGAGCTAGTTGTCCATATTGAGCATGGCATTGGGCGCTTTTTGGGGCTTGAAACCATTGTCGCAGGAGCTCAGCCTCATGATTGCTTAAAGGTTTTATATAATAACAACGCCAAGTTATATGTTCCTGTTGAAAATATTGATGTTCTATCAAGATATGGCATTGATGATGATAACATCACATTAGACACCATCGGGGGCGTTGCCTGGGGCGCAAAAAAAGAAAAAATAAAAAAACGCATAAAAGAAATTGCAGCAGAACTTATAAAAGTTGCCGCCCAAAGAGAACTCAAAAAAGCAGATATATTCAACCTTCAAGAGGCAATGTATCAAGAATTTTGTTCATACTTTTTATATAATGAAACAAATGACCAGCTTCAGGCAATTGAAGATGTTTTTTCAGACCTTGCAAAAGGCATTCCAATGGACAGATTGGTTTGTGGAGATGTTGGCTTTGGCAAAACAGAAGTAGCCTTGCGCGCAGCGTTTAATGTTGCCTCAAATGGTGCTCAGGTTGCATTGATTGTGCCAACCACATTATTGGCCCGCCAGCACTTTATCAACTTCAAAAAACGTTTTGAAGGTTTTGATATAAGGGTTGAGATGCTCTCAAGATTGATAAGTCCAACCAACGCAAAAAAAATAAAAGAAGACATCAAGCAGGGGCACGTTGATATTGTAATCGGCACTCACGCCTTACTTGCAAAAGATATTGAGTTTGCCAATTTAGGCGTTCTAATAATAGATGAAGAGCAGCACTTTGGGGTTGTCCATAAAGAAAAATTAAAACAATTAAAAGCAAACATACACGTTTTAACATTGTCAGCAACTCCAATACCAAGAACATTGCAGCTATCACTAACAGGTGTAAAAAATCTGAGTATTATTGCAACACCACCAGTAGACCGCCTTGCCGTCAGAAGCTTTGTGCAACCGTTTGATACAGTTATGATAAAAGAAGCAATTTATAGAGAAAAATTCAGGGGAGGACAGAGTTATTTTGTTTGCCCTCGAGTTTCAGACATTTTTGAGCTGCATCAAAAGTTATCAGAACTTATGCCAGATATCAAAATTGCAGTTGCTCATGGTCAGATGAGCCCAACAAAGTTAGAAGATGTCATGACCTCTTTTGCAGATGCCCAAGCAGATGTTTTGCTCTCAACAACAATAATAGAATCTGGCATTGATTTGCCTCAAGTTAATACAATGATTATTCATCGTTCAGATATGTTTGGTTTGGCGCAATTGTACCAATTAAAGGGCAGAATAGGGCGCTCAAAAGTTAGGGGTTATTGTTATTTTACGGTCCCCAAAAACAAAAAGCTCAAACCAATTGCACAAAAGCGCTTAAACATTTTGCAATCACTCGATTCTCTAGGAGCTGGATTTATGCTTGCCTCGCATGACATGGACTTAAGGGGTAGTGGCAATATTTTGGGAGATGAGCAATCAGGCCACATCAAAGAAGTTGGAATTTCATTATATCAACAAATGCTTGAGGATGAAATAAATCGTCAAAAACAGGGCATCACAGAAGAAATTGCAACCCAATGGTCACCGCAAATAACTGTTGGTATTCCAATTATAATACCAGAAGCATATGTATCAGACCTCTCACAAAGACTTGCCTTGTATAAGCGTATTGCAGACTTGCAAGATGATGATGAAATTCAAGAGATGACATCAGAGTTAATTGATCGCTTTGGGGCGATTCCTCAACCCGTAACAAACCTCTTAAAAATAGTAGAAATAAAACAGCTCTGCAAAACTTTGAATATAGAAAAAATAGATGCAGGAGATAAAGGATTCTTAATAAGCTTTAAGAACAACAAAGTTAATGATGTTGACAAACTCATTGCTGTATCAACCCAATCATTTGGCAAAATAAAACTAAGACCAGATCAAAAAGTGCAAGTAATAGAAGATCTGCAAGACTACTCAAAACGCATTGAAAAAATAAAGAATACTTTGCAAAGATTGTAATATATAATCCTCAATCAAATACAAAAAAACCCTTTCATAAGAAAGGGTTAAGATTGGCTCCGACTGCTGGGATCGAACCAGCGACCAATCGGTTAACAGCCGATTGCTCTACCGCTGAGCTAAGTCGGAATAATAATACATTGTCACTCAATAAAAAGTGGAGGCCGATACCGGAATTGAACCGATGTACAAGGATTTGCAGTCCTCTGCATGAGCCACTCTGCCAATCGGCCA
>CAYJOO010000066.1:0-5776 GCA_964371845.1 uncultured Azospirillaceae bacterium
TTGGTTAAATGTTAATTAAGTCTTTTTTGTAGCATCATTAATTTAAAAAGCAATACTTTTTTGCGCGAGGGCGTTTTTTTTGTTATATCAATGCGATGGCGATATAGAACTTTTTATTAGCTTGTCATAATATTTTAATTTGATAAGCTTTTTTTTGAACTAATTGATGACTATAAATTTGGAGGACTGATTATGGATTTTTTTCAGACCTATGTGCAAAGCACAAGAAAGTTTTCAATTCTTTCAGCTGAAGATGAGTATAATCTGGCTGTAGCCTATAAAGAGTCAAAAAACAAAAAGGTCGCGGATAAATTAATAAATGCACATTTGCGTTTGGTCGTTAAAGTTGCAGATATGTATAAAGGTTATGGACTATCAATGGAGGAGCTTGTTTCTGAGGGCAACCTTGGTCTTTTGAGCGCGTTAGAAAAGTTTGAGCCAGAAAAAGGCTTTAGGTTTTCTACTTATGCGCTGTGGTGGATAAAGGCTTGTATTCAAAAATATGTATTAAACTCATGGTCGCTGGTTAAAATTGGCACAACAGTATCTCAAAAAAAATTATTCTTTAATCTTAAAAAAGTAAAAAATCAGCTAAAGCTTTATGATGACAAACAATTAACAAATGAAAACATTGCATATATTGCAAATGCGTTGAATGTTAAAGAAGCTGAAGTAAAAGATATGAATGCCAGAATATCTTCTCATGACAGCTCCTTAAATATTTGCGTTGGTGATGACGGCGACAGTGAATTGATAGATTTTTTGAAGGATGGGCGCCCAAATCAAGAAGATGCTTATATCTCTGCAGAAATAAAAGGCTATAGAAAAAAACTATTTGCAAAAGCATTTGTTTTATTAAACTCTCGTGAAAAAGAAATCCTATATAAAAGGCGTTTGCAAGATAAAGTAATGACACTTGATGAGCTAAGTTTGGTTTTTCATATATCAAAAGAAAGAGTAAGGCAGATTGAAGTGGCTTCGATAAGGAAGATTAAGCAAAATATAAATTACATATAATGGAAACCTAATACAGAAATTTCAGATACTTTCTGCGGTCATTTACTATCTGTAAACTCCCTTATAAAGTTCTTTATTTCTTATTATCTTCCTCATTCTATGAAATTTATGTGTAGTGCTTAATGGAAACCTAATACAGAAATTTCAGATACTTTCTGCGGTCATTAACTACGTATCTGCCTAATACAAATTTTTAAGATGCGCAAAAAAAAATGAGGTGGAAGTCACCTCATTTTTTTATAATAAGCAATAATTATGCTTGTGGGTATGCACTTGCATTATCAGCATTAAATTTCACCCATTTTGGATCAGCATCATCTTCTGTTTGAATTGCTTCTTGTGGGCACTCTGACAAGCATACGCCACAATCAATACATACGTCTGGATCAACTACCAACATGTCTGGGCCTTCTTTGAAAGCCTCAACAGGGCAAACATCAACGCAAGCTTTGCATTTGATGCATGCATCATTTACTACAGAAACCATTTTTTTCTCCTTTTATATTTACAGTAATTAACTTACATTCAAATTTTATAAAATCAAGTTAAAATTTTATAAATTATATTTCAGATATTTCAACAAGGTTTGTTTTTGTCTTGTCACCACTAACGCTTAAGACTCTTAAGCTTAAGTTATTATAGCCTTTTTGTGCCAGATAATTTCTGATTTCTAGTGCGTGATCTAAGACTTGTCTTTTTTTCTTAAATGCATCAACTCCATCTTCTACATTGTAGGCAATTATTGATATTTTGTTGTTGATGGGATCTTTGAATCCTGCAACAATGTTGTCTATCTTTGTTTTGTTTTTTGCTGTTAGTTTTGCCTCAAAACTGTCAAAAACAATGCGGCCATTCTCTTTGTTGGTAGTTGGCTTTGGTGCTTCTTCAGCGGTTTTGGCTGGAATGTCAGCAACTTTTATCCCTGGAACAAGCTCAAGTGTTTTTGGTGTGTGTGTAGCTTGAGGATTTGCTGGTGTTGGCTCAGCCTTTGGCATAACAACACTGTCTTTTATAGCGTCATTTTTTGCTTGAATTGTTGGCAATGCCTCAAACTGTTTTTGAAGAGCTTGTTGTTCAACACTAGGCTCCGGAGCTTTAATAACAGGAGTTGGCACAGGCTTTGGCGCTGTTGTTACAATATTTTTAACAACAGGTTTTTTAACCTGTATTGTTTTGGGTTTTTCAACTCTTTTTGGCATAATCGGAAATTTTGGAGATGGCAAAGCGTTTGTTTGTGTTAACGAGTTTAATACGTTTGTATTAACGACAACGCTATTGTTTGCACTTGCGTTAAGTGTGAGCATACAAGCGCTTATGCATAATAAAAAAATCTTCATACGGCCTCCTGAATTATAAAACTTCTGGTAATGTTTTATTTAAGTTGTTGTTTGTAATCAAAACATCTTTTTTTGCAAAAATCAAGTTCAAATCTTGGCTTCTGAAATCTTTTTGCGAAGGTGCAAAAGAATATCCGCCAGACTCTTTGATTATCAAGGTTGCAGCAGCAAGTGTGCAAACATCAACCGCACTGAATAATCCAGCATCAAATTTGCCGGCTGCAATGTAGATGAAGTCCATTATTGATGTGCCTAGAACCCTTGCATTATCAGTTATTTTTGAAACTTTTGAAAAGTTTTTTGCATCTGTTACAATAAGTGCTTTTGAAGCATCTTTTTGACCAGAAATACGCAAACGCTCGTGGTTTCTGAACCCTTCTAAAAATGCGCCTTTGCCTTTTTGTGCAAAGTATATGTTTTTTGATGCAGGGTTATATATAACAGTTGCCAAAATTTCTCCACCTTCAATCATTACAACAGAGATGCTGCAAAACTCAAAACCTTTATTAAAGTTTTGAAAATTATCTGCAATATTTACTAAAAAACAATTATCTTTTAGAGAATCGGCGTTTTTGTAGATTGGAAAATTTGGTTTGTATGTTTTTAACTCAACAGCCAAAGTTTCTTCAACCTTTTTGATTGACAACAAGCTGAAGTTGTTTGCACCGTTTATTGATGTTTGCAAGCTTTCTATTTCTGCAAAATCTCTGTTTAAGGACATGCAAGATTTTTTGAGTGCTGCAATAAGGGTGGTTAATACTGGTGTGATATGGCTCATTATTTTGCTCTCTCTACATAAGTTGCATCAGCAGTTGCCACAACGATTTTTTCTCCAACAGCAATAAATGGAGGAACCATTACTCTAACACCATTGTCAATGATTGATGGTTTGTATGATGAAGAAACTGTTTGACCTTTGATAACAGGCTCAGTTTCTGTAACTTCACACACAACATTAAGTGGAAGCTCTACAGAAATTGGTTTGCCATCAATAAAGTTGATTAATACTTGCATACCATCTACTAAGAATGGGCGACTGTCACCAAGGATGTCTTCTGGCATTACAAATTGTTCAAAGGTTTCATTTTCCATAAATGTCAATCCTGATGCGTCTTCAAACAAAAATTGGCAATCTTTATTTTCTACCATTAATTTTTCAACAGTATCTTCTGTTCTAAATCTTTCATTTGTTTTTGTGCCTTCTTCTACAGATTTTAGTTCTGCTTGAATAAATGCTCCGCCCTTGCCTGGTTTGATATGTTGCGCTTTGATGATTGTCCATGGTTTGCCCTTGTATTCAATAACCCAGCCAACTCTGATTGCACCTGCAGATTGTTTCATGTATATGTCTCCTATTTACTATTTTATTTTGTGATATGAAGAATTTATAACTCAATTTTTTTATTTGTCAATAAAATTGGCGGGCAAGTGCCCGCCGTGTTTTGCTAATATGCTTTTGTTTTATTGAAGTATCTGAAAAACTCTGAGTTTGGTGATAAAACAAAGTTTGTTTTGCCATCTTGCAAAGATTTTCTATAAGCTTCTAATGAACGATAAAATGAAAAGAATTCTTTATCTTTATTTGCGGCTTGGTTCCAGATTTTTATTGCTTCTTCTTCTCCTTGGCCTCTTAACATTTGAGCTTGTTTTTGAGCCTCGGCCAAGATGATGATTTTTTCTTTGTCAGCTTTTGCTTTGATGTTTTGAGATAGCTCTTGCCCTTGACCACGAAACTCTTTTGCATCCCTTTCACGCTCAGCCTTCATGCGGGCGTTTATTGCTTGTAATACCTCTACTGGCAAGTCTGCACGACGAATTCTAACATCTGCAACATAAATGCCTATGGCAGAGGCGTCTTTTTTTACGGCATCTGAGATGTCTGACATAATCTGAGTTCTTTGTGAGCTAAGTAGATTTAGTAGTGTTGTTTTGCCTAAAACTTTTCTAACTGATGAGTTGATGATGTCTTCTAGTTTTGTTTGGGCCTGATATTCTGTTCTGACAGTTTTATAAAAGGTTAGGGGATTTGTGATTTTGTAACGAGTGAAGCTGTCTACTTCAATACGTTTTTTGTCATTTAAAACAACCTCTTGAGCGGGTGGATTTAAGTCTAATAGGCGGTTGTCATATTTTACAACTTTTTGAATAAAAGGTGTTTTGAACTTTAAGCCGGCGTCTTTTACCTCTCTTATTGGTCTGCCGAATTGTAGAACAATTGCTTGCTCTTTTTGGTTTAGTATCCAAACAGAGTTAAGTCCCGTTATGATAATTGCAAATGCAAAAATTGCCAGTATAGTTAAATTGCTTTTTTTCATTTTATTGCTCCTTTAGGGTCTAAGTTTAATAATGGCAATGCTTGGTTTTTTTCTAATATTGTTTTGTTTGAGCTTTGCAAAACTTGTTCCATAGTTTCAAGGTATAGGCGTTTTTTTGTAACCTCTTTGCCGCCTTGATATGCCTTTAATACTGCCATGTATCTGTTGGCATCACCCTGCGCACGGTTTACAACTTCTGCTTTATATGCTTCTGCTGATTGCAATATTCTTGCGGCATCACCACGAGCGACTGGCAAAACTTCATTTCTGTATGCATCAGCTTCATTTTTTAATCTTTCCATATCTGCTTTGGCGCGTTGAACCTCATTAAAGGCGTCTACAACTTGTTTTGGAGGGTCTGCTTTTTGCAGTTTTATACGGATGATTTCAATGCCTGAGCCAAACTCATCTAAAAGGGTTTGGAGCTCTGCTTTTGTTTCTTCTTCTACTTTGCCACGATCACCTGTTATGATGTCTTGCATTTGAGATTGTCCAACAATCTCACGCAATACGGATTGAGCAGCAACAGCAACTGTGTTGTCTGGATTTTGCATATTAAATAAATAATCTTTTGCAGATTTTATTCTCCACACAACCGTAAGGTTTATGTCTACAATATTCTCATCACCTGTTAGCATGTGGCTTTCTGTAAATGATGAGCCTGCTTGGGTATTGTCTATGCCAATTGTAATATCTCTTTCTTGAGTGATGTTTACTTTCTCAATGCTTTCTATTGGCATTGGTAAGTGATAATGAAGCCCTGCATCTGATGTTGATATATATTTGCCAAATCTTAAAACAACGGCTTGCTCATTTGGCTGAACTTGATAAAACCCTGATGCAAGCCATAATAATAAAAGGCCAATGATAATATATTTTGGTTTGAACTCAAAGCCAAGTTCTGCTGTTTTTAATTCATTTATATCAACAACTTTTTTGATTGGTTGTTGCGTTTTTTTGGGAGTGTTTACCCAAGGGTTTTCAGTATCTGACATTGCATCTCCTTTTGTTATATTTAAATAATAATATTTATTTTGCTTGAGTCAACTTTTTTTCTATTGCTTTGTAGGCAACTGATATGAGTTTGAATTTTTCTTCTTTTTCTTT
>CAYJOO010000067.1:0-5714 GCA_964371845.1 uncultured Azospirillaceae bacterium
GTATTGAAACAATGCTTAAGAAAGAGGGCATGATTATTGATGCAACAGACCTAGGCGAAGATGGCTTGGAAATTGGCAAGTTATATGACTATGACATTATAATTTTGGATATTATGTTGCCAGATATGAATGGATATGAAGTCCTAAAAAGCCTTAGAGCATCAAAGATTAAAACCCCTGTGTTGATTTTATCTGGCTTGTCTGAGCCTGATAAAAAAGTTAAGGGACTTGGATATGGCGCAGATGACTATTTGACAAAGCCTTTTGACAAAGCCGAATTGCTTGCACGTATTCAGGCAATTGTGCGTCGTTCAAAAGGACATTCAAACTCTGTTATAAAAACAGGAGATGTTGAGGTTGATTTGGATTCTCAAAATGTTACTGTAAATGGAGAAATCCTACACCTTACTGGCAAAGAATATGGAATTATGGAATTGTTATCTTTAAGAAAAGGTTCAACTCTTAATAAAGATCAGTTCTTAAATCATTTATATGGTGGTATTGATGAGCCAGAATTAAAAATTATTGACGTGTTTATTTGCAAACTTAGAAAAAAACTTGAAAAAGCATCTGGTGGCAAAAACTATATTGAAACTGTTTGGGGTAGAGGATATGTTCTACGCGACCCAGACGAGGTTAAATAATACCAAAAAAAGGCAAGAAGAGATATCTTGCCTTTTTTTATGCTTATATATGACCAGTTTTTAAGAGATTGTGATATAGATATACTGACCCACAATCAACATCCCAACTAAAATCTTTTTTCATCGCGTTATATGTCATTTGGTTTAAGATGCTTCTGCCCTCATAAAAAACTTTTAATGATGTTTGAAGGGTTTCTTGATATGCGGCCTCGTTGTTTTTTAAGCGTTTTGCTGTTATATTATCACCAAAGACATGATGCTTGGTTCCAAAAAAGGCTTGCGTTCTAAAACCATCAACACCATTTATGATAGTGTCAACCAATCCTCCTGTTGACATGGCAATTGGCAAGGCTCCTTTTGCCATCGCCTCCATTTGGGTCAAACCACATGGTTCAAATCTGCAAGGCATTAAATAAAAATCCGAAACAAGTTGTATGGCATAAGCAAATTCATCTTTATACCCCCTAAAGACAAATATTCTTGATGCAGCTTTTTTATCAAATTTGGCAACTTCATCTTTTAAGTCTTGTAAGTATTTGTAGTTTTTATCATCACCGGCACCACCCAAGATGAATATTGGGGGCTCTTTATATGCTTCTTCTTGTAAGAGTTTTATTATTGATGTGGCGGCAATGTCATAACCTTTTTGCTCAACAAGCCTTGATGTTGCACAAATGATTGGAACATCTGTAATGTTTTTTATATCCTTAAAACAATCTTCAAACTTATAGGCATCTATTAATGGTATGGTTTTATTTTTGTATTCTTTATTGGTTGCTATTTTTGATAACAAGCTTGCAAATTCTTTTTTGTTTTCTTGTTTTTTTTCTGATGTTTTTTCATCAAAAAATTCAAAAGAAGAATTAAAGTATGTATTTATTTTATCTATTTTTTCTTTGTTGGGAGATATGAGCTTTTTGTCATAACCGTTTACAATTCCAAAAAAGGTTCTGTGATTTTTTCTAATCTTTAAGACGTCTCTAAAATCTTGCCCTAATGAAAGGTCTTTTGAAACCTCATCTTGATAATTATTTGAAACTGTAACAATTCTGTCTGCAAGAGCAATGCTTGAAGCTGATTGATTGTAGCTGTCATGCACAATTAAAGAATTTGTATACCTGGGGTTGGTATTTTTTGCAACTTTGGCAAACTTAAAAACGTTTACGGCCATTTCTTCATATAAAGAATTTAAGATGCGAGCACTATTGTCATAACTCCACCCTTGATATCCCAAATGGTGGATGATGTATACAACTGGTGTATTAAATAGTTTTTCATAAACATGGGCAGATATCATTCCAAAATCAAAGCACGATGTTGAAAAATATTTCAACAAGCCACTTAAGGCACCAGTATGCCAATCATTGGCAACAATTGATGTTGGAAATGGAATATGTTTGTTATGTGTTGTGGCCAATGATTCTAATAGCCCATATATGGCTTTTGAGAAAAAGGCAAAGCGCTCAACCTCATCAATTTTGAACTCGTTTAAGACATAACATCCATCTTGAGCTGAGGTGTTTGAAGCATGAGGATTTATTGAAAAAAATCTTTGATTTTCTAAAAATAAATATTCAACATTATTAACTGTTGATTTATTTTCTTTTCTTCTTTGTTTTTCTAAAGATTTTTTATCTCCCAAAAAGTTGATAGAGTATGACAAAACCTTTGTAATATCAATATTAACACCTTCTGCTCCGAAGTATTTGCCATCTTGTATAAAGCACTTTTTTTTGCCGGTATCACCCATATACATTGGAGTGATGATTGTCATTTTTTCTTGATTTTTTGAGAATGTATTATTAAAGCATTCTGGCAATTCTGAGGCAATCATACCCAAACCACCCAGCTTCATAAATGTTGCCGTTTCAGCACTTGCCATAAAGGCATTAATTTTTTTTGGCTCTTTCCAGCTTGTTTTTCCTAAAATTTGCTTTTTTGATAGGTTGTATAATTTTAAGAACAGCGGATTAGTTGGCTTAAAAAACTTTTGTGCCTTTTTTTTATTAAAATTATCAGCTATAAACCCCAAAGGCAAACTTTCAAAAATTTTTATCATCTAATCTCTCCAAAACTCTTGACTTAAAATTATTTAATCACTAAATATTTAATATATATTTAATTTGAAAGAGAAAACAATGGAAAACAAAAATAAATTTGAAGAAAATGATAATAATGAAGCTCAAGAAGCTGAAAATATAATTGAAGAAACGCAAACAGAAGAATTGCAAGAAGTTGTTGAAGATGAAGTAAATGCCCTGCAAGATGAAATTGCAAAGCTAAAAAATGATATGTTAAGAGTGTTGGCTGATACTGAAAACACAAAAAGAAGACTTATACAAGAAGCTGATAAAAACTCAAAATATGCAATATCTTCTTTTGCAAAAGCATTGTTGCCAGTTGCTGATAATATGCAAAGAGCAATGGAGGCATCTGAACCTTGTCCATTACTTGAAGGTGTTGAGTTAACATATAATGAGCTTATGAAGGCTTTTGAAAAAGTTGGGGTGATGCCGATGGATTGCTTGAACAAACCTTTTGATCCAAATTTTCATCAAGTAATATCTCAAGTTGCTGATGAAACAAAAGAAGATGGCACAGTTATACAAGTGTTGCAAACAGGATATATGATATCTGATAGAATATTGCGTGAGGCAATGGTTGTTGTTTCTAAGAAATAATAAACAATAAAATAATAAAAAAGGTGATTAATAATTAATCACCTTTTTTATTATACCAATGCAACTGTTTTTATTTTTGCTTTTGGGTGTATCTCATTTTGAGATAGTACAACAGTTGTTGGTCTGAAGCGTTCTATAATTGAACGAACATATGGCCTGATGGCTGGAGATGTTAACAATATGCCGTTTTCACCTTGTATTGCAAGATCTTCCATTACTGTTTTTACCTTGTTCATAAAACTTTGGAGTTGCGACGGAGGCATTGCCAATTGTCTATCATCACCCTCACCTTTGATACTTTCTGCAAATGCTTGCTCCCACTCTGGTGATAGTGGCACCAAAGAAATAACACCAAACTCATTTGCATATGCACTTGAAAGTTGTCTTGATAGTCTGGCTCTTACATGTTCTGTTATAGACATTAAGCTATTGGTTGAGCCAACTGCTTCTGATATACCCTCAAGGATTGAAGGCAAATCTCTGATTGAAACTCTTTCTTGCAATAGATTTTGCAAGATTCTTTGCAAAGCTCCAACAGATATTTTGCTTGGCACCAACTCTTTTATAAGCTTTTGGTGCTCTTTGTCCATCTCTTCTAAAAGCTTTGTTGTTTCTGCATATGATAGCAAGTCTGGCATGTTTTCTTTGACCAGCTCTGTTACGTGAGTGGTTACAACGGTTGCGGGGTCGACGACTGTATAACCCTTAAACATTGCCTCCTCTTTATGGGATTTATCTACCCACATTGCCTTCAAGCCAAAAGTTGGCTCAAAAGTTTTTTCTCCAGAGATGCCTATCTCACCGCCTCGTGGATCCATAACCAAAAGCTGGTTTGGCCTGATCTCACCTTTGCCTGCCATTACCTCTTTGATATAAATTTGATATTCGCTTGCATCTAATTGCATGTTATCTTGAATTCTGATTGAGGGCATGATAAAGCCAAGCTCTGATGCCAGAGCTCTTCTTAAGGCTTTGATTTGATCTGTTAATTTTTTGTTTGTTTCATCATTGACAAGCGGAAGCAAACCATAACCTATTTCCAGCCTTATTAAGTCTATTCTTAAGGCGTTTGCTATTGGTTCTTCTTGCGCTTGAGTGATGCGCTTTTGTTTTTCTTGAGATGCTTTTTCTTTTAAGATCTGCTCTTGGACAACTTTATGATGCTTGTTTAAGTAATGTGCGCTTGCCCCTGTTAATGCCGATAACATAATAAATGGAATTGCTGGGGTTCCTGGCAATAGACCAATTGCAAACGCCAAAAATGAACTCATCCCTAATGCTTTTGGATAATTTGCGACTTGGTCAAATAAAACCTTGTCTGTTGCCTCTGTCATACCTGCTTTTGATACCAAAATACCTGCTGCAACAGAGATAATAAGAGCCGGAATTTGTGATACCAAGCCGTCACCAACGGTTAGTTTTGTATATGTTTGTGCAGCTTCTGAAAAGCTCATATCATTTTGAACCATGCCTATGATAATACCCGCTATCACATTGATGAATGTGATGATTAAGCCAGCAATTGCATCACCTCGTACAAATTTTGAAGCACCATCCATAGCCCCATAAAATGAACTTTCTTTTGAGAGCTCTTCTCTTCTTTGTTTGGCAACAGTTTCATCAATTAAACCTGATGATAAGTCAGCATCAATTGCCATTTGTTTTCCGGGCATTGCATCAAGAGCAAAACGAGCTGCTACTTCTGCAATACGGCCAGAACCTTTGGTGATAACGATAAAGTTTACTAATACTAAAATTGCAAAAACAATAACACCAATAACGTAGTTATTGCCCATAATAAAGCCACCAAAAGCTTCAATCACCTTACCGGCTGCGCTTGGGCCTTTGTATCCGTCTGCCAAAATAAGTCTGGTTGATGCCAAGTTTAAGGCAAGTCTGTATAAGGTCGTGATTAATAATACAACCGGAAATGTTGAAAACTCATTTGGTTTTTCTATAAATATTGCAGTCATTAAAACCAAACTTGCCATTGTAATAGATAAAGCCAGAGCAATATCTAAAAGCCATGGAGCCATTGGCAAAATTAATATAACCAATATTAAAATAATGGTCAACGCAAAGAAAATGTCCCCTCTTTTGGTTGCTGAAATCATAAGGTCTTTTATACCTTTGCTACCAAATGCTGATGATAATTGTGAGGTTGAAACCATTTATATTAATCCTCTAACTCATATTGTTTTAATTTGTTTTTAAGCGCTCTAATTGATATACCTAAAATTTGTGCGGCAGTGTTTTGGTTGCCAAAATTTTGTTTTAAGGTATCGACAATCATTCTTTTTTCCATGCCAGCAAGAGTATTATCTTCTGTTTTTGGCGCTTCTTGTTTTTGATGAATAAGCTTGATGTCATCTGCCTCAATTCTTTCACC
>CAYJOO010000068.1:0-5633 GCA_964371845.1 uncultured Azospirillaceae bacterium
ACAGTTAGAAAAATTTCTTTTGGTGAAGGTGTAGAAAGAGTATTCCCACTTTATTCACCAAATGTTGCAAAAATTGAAGTATCTAGAATTGGTAAAGTTCGTAGAGCAAAATTATACTTCTTACGTGCATTGCGCGGCAAATCTGCTCGTATTGCAGACGATTTGGCTGCAGCAGCAAAAGCTCGTGAAGAAGCAAAAAAAGAAGCAGCAAAATAAAAAAGTTTCTATAACAGCTATAGAAAGCAAGCGGTTGGCTCACCCCAGCCGCTTTTTTTCAAAGATAATAAAAAACACGTTACTAAAAAAGTAACGTGTTTAATGGTTTTTTTGCAGAGTTTTTATTCTGCCTCTTTATAAAAAAGAATGTAACTTTCGCGCCCTACAATAAATTTGGGGATTGGCAGGCGGTCATAGCCTCTGTCATCGAATTTATCTTTATCCCAAATAGGGATTGCAATAAATGTATATCCTTCTTTGGCAAATCCAAACTTGCCCTTTGTGGCATCATAAAAATTGTCCATGTCGCGAGCATACCCTTGCAACAAACTCCAAAGAGCTTCTTCAGGTGATGGCATTTCTTTTTGGAATACATAATAGGTAATAACATCGTCTTCCCCGTCATTATATCCTTCTTCTTTTAGTTTGGTTTCACCACAAAAAGACCATCCTTGCATGCCTCTTGCTACAATTTCTTCTTGAGCTTTAGATGCAATAAAATGTTTTATTACAAACTCTGATATAATTTTTTTCATAATTGTAAAAGGTTAGGCTATTTTCCCTTGATAATGCTCGCCTGTTTTCGCATTGGGGTTTATAATAATAAAAATCTTTGCAACCATAAACTTAAAAAGAATTATTGTCAAGTTTTGCGAGGTCATAAAAAAATAGAGAATGGTGCTAGAGCACCTTCTTCAATTGTTATGTCAAAATTTTTTAACTTGACTTTTGCCATGTTTTGGTGCATTTATAAACTTAAATAAAAGGAATATGCAATGCAAAAATTTATATCAAAAAAAATACAAGAAAAATCAAGCGCAAGGCTTGCATTCGTGCAGGCTTCATACATGATTGACTTTGCAGAAATTAGCGTTGATGAAGTTGTAAAAGACTTTGTTGATGGCAGAGTTGGCAAATTTACACTATCAGAAAATGAAGATGTTATCGAGCTGTCAAACTTTGATAAAGAGTATTTTGCAAAAATCACCCGTGATATGCACCTTAAAAAAGAAGAGATTGAGCAAAGCTTAAAAGGCTTCTTAAATGAAGGCGCAGAGCTTGATAAAATGGATGGAATTATGCGTTCAATTTTGTTGTGTGCTTGTTATGAGTTGGTATATTCAACAGAGATTGACGCACGCATTCTTATAAAAGAATATATGGACGTTGCATATGGTTTTTATTCAAAAAATGAGCCAAAAGTTATAAACGCAATCTTAGATCAAGTTGCAAAGGCTGTGCGTTAATGTTATTAAAAGTTTTAGAATATCCGCATCCAGCCTTAAAGGAAAAATCAACTCCAGTAACAAGTGTTGATGCAGATTTGACAGACTTTATAAAAGATATGTTAGAAACCATGTATAAGACCAAAGGCATTGGTCTTGCAGCACCTCAGGTAGGTGTCTTAAAAAGAGTGATTGTGATTGATTTATCTTTGCGCAAAGAGGATGAAGAAGGCATAAAAGTGCCAAACGAGCCCATGGCATTAATTAATCCTGAGATTATAGAAAAATCAAAAGATATGCAAATATTTGAAGAAGGTTGCTTATCTGTGCCAAACCAAAGTGCAGAAGTTGAGCGCTTTTATAAAATAAAAATAAAATATTTAGACGAGCACAATAAAGAACAAATCAAAGAGTTTGAAGACTTCGATGCCGTTGTAATTCAACACGAGCTAGACCACCTTGATGGCATACTTTATATAGATAGAATTTCAAGACTTAAAAAACAAATGCTCATAAAAAAGTTAGAAAAGCAACGCCAAGGAGAAGAGTATTGAAAATAACATTTTTTGGCACGCCTCATTTTGCCTTGCCTGCATTAAAAGAGTTGGTTAAACACCATGAGGTTGTTTGTGTATATACCAAAGAGCCCAAAGAGGCAAACCGAGGCAAAAAAATTCAAAAATCACCAATACATATTTTTGCAGAAGAAAATGGCATAGAAGTCCGCCACCCAAAAAGCTTAAGAAATGTATTTGACTATCCAGCTTCAGATGTTGCAGTAGTTTGTGCTTATGGATTAATTTTGCCCAAGCATACTTTAGATGCTTTTTCAAAAGGCTGCATAAACATACATGGCTCAGTTTTGCCACGTTGGCGTGGAGCAGCTCCAATAGCCAGAGCAATTGAGGCGGGGGACAAAACAACCGGTATTACCATTATGCAAATGGACGAGGGCTTGGATACGGGTGATATGCTTTTGATAGAAGAAATTAATATAGAAAACAAAGCCGTTTCTGAAGTTCATGATCAAATGGCAGACCTTGGTGGCAAGTTGATTATTGAAGCATTGGACAACCTCAATAATATAACGCCTCAAAAACAAGATAACTCTTTGGCAAATTATGCTCATAAGATAGAAAAAGAAGAGCAAAAACTAAATCTTAATCAACCTGCAGAACTAATTATCAGAAAAATTAACGCATTTGGTTTCTTGTTTTATGAAGAAGATGGCATCAGGTATAAAATCCACAATGCAATAATCGTTGAGCCAAATGATGAGCCTTTGACATTTGTTTGTGCAGACAAAAAGGCCATCAAAATAGAAGTTATTCAAAAACAAGGCAAAACAAAAATGAGCAGGGACGAGTACTTAAGAGGCCAAAAAGCATAGCTTATAGCCAGCCTGACTTGACAACGTTTTTGCCAAATTTTTCCTCTAATTTATCAATGCTTCTGGCAATTTTGCAATCCTTAAAGTTGACTTTTTCATCAAACAAAGATAGTTGCTCAAAATCTTGATACTTTATATCATCTAAAAAAACACCACAACTTCTATAAAGCTTGTTGGGTTGATATATTTTGTTTAATAATAAAGGTGCTTCTTTCATCATTTCTTGTGAGGAGTTTGTTGCAACATCAAGAGATATTTTTGCACTGCAAACACTAAAATCTTTTCCGCGTAGCATAATGCCAATATTTTTTGCATATCCATCCCACTCTCTCATTCTTCTGGCTGCATCCTGAAAATGTTTGGCAATAGATGTTAATAAAAAATTTTTATCACCAGAAAATTCATCAAAACTTGATGTTTCTTGAATTGCCTTTGGAGCCTTTGGCATCGGCTCAATTGCAGATACACAAACACCTTCAAGCTCATGTTTAAGGCTCAGTCCCACAATGCCAAATTTTTGGCGGATCCATCTATCATCTTTTGCCAGATAATCTTTTATCGTAAAAATCCCGTTTAACTTAAGCTGCATATTTTTTTGCTTGCCAACGCCAGATACTTTATCAATCTCAAGACCTCCAATTTTTTCAATAACTTTTTGAGGCTGAATAACATAAATTCCATTATTTGCTTTTGCCAAATCGCCTGCCAATTTTGCCAAAGTTTTTGAGCTAGAAAGCCCAACAGAAACAGGGACACCAGCTTCTTGCAATATTTTTTCTTTAATCTCTTTTATAAGCTCAACATAGCTTTTTTTATAAACAGCATCAAGCCCAGTTATGTTAACAAAAGCTTCATCAATAGAGACTTTTTCAACATCTGGTGAGAACAAGCTCAGTGTTCTCATAACATTTTTAGATATCTCTCGATACCTTTCATGCCTTGCTGCAATAAAGGTTGTGTTCTTTTTATACTTATCAAGCAAAAACACCGGCTCGCCCATTTTTATGCCAAGATCCTTTGCCTCTTTTGAGCGAGATATAACAATTCCTTTTTCAACATTGCCACTTGTCACGCATACAGATTTGCCCCGCAAATCGGGGTTGTCTAAAACCTCGCAGGCAACAAAAAAGCTGTCGCAGTCAACAAGGCATATTTTCTGGTATTTCGTTCTCATTTTGTTCTATGATAGTATTATAGTTATACTTGTCAACAAAATCTTTTATTTTTCAAAATATCCTTTTGCATCTTCCAAAATAAGTTTTGCTTGATCACTATAGCTCCCGTCTTTGTTATGAACCACAAGACCTTTGTCTATAACCAATGCTTTTCTGGAGTCTTTTTGCCCAATAACAACGACTCGTTTTGCATCTTCCCCTTCTTTTGAATATATGGGTATTACCTTTATGGCTCCAAGCTTGCCATAAATAATGCTTATTATCTCAGATAAAGCCTCAGCACGATTAATCATATAAAAGACTCCGCGAGGCTTAAGCGCCCTAATCCCAAAGTTTATCCAGTCCTTAAGGCCGAGTCCGTCAAAATTATGTGCCGTTGCCTTGTGTTTTTTTGGCGACTTCATGTCAACTTCAGAGTATGGAGGGTTTGTGATGCATATATCAAATTGGTCATGCATCTCAATTTTTTTGTTTTTAATATTGTGTTTTTCAAACTTAACTCGATTTTGGAATCCGTTTAACTCTGCAGATTTATTTGACAACTCAATTAACTCATCTTGAATCTCAAGCCCCACAATCTGCACATTGTCGAGTCTTCTTGCCAAGCACAAAGATATTGGTCCTGTTCCAGAGCCCATATCTAGTATTTTTCCACCCTTTTTAAGAGACTCGGGCATTGATGATAATATAACGGCATCTGTAGATGCTCTATATCCTTCAACAGGTTGTAAAATCTGCACTTTTTTATTTAACAAAAAATCATTGGTTGTCATCTTTATTTTCCTTATAAATGATCTCTTAAGTTTTATTAACAAACTTATAAACAAAGGTCAAAAAAAAATATCATTATTTTATAATAACATAGAAAAAAATCAGAAAAAATTAACTTTAAACCAGTTGAGCAATTAATGCTTTTATATATAAAATAGCAAGCAGTGATAACAACACATAAACACAATATATAGTTATTAACTTTTTTTTAACACTATATATAGTATAAGATAACAATATTAAGACCAACTGAAAGTTTATAAAAATGAATGCAAAGACTGTAATTGAGAACGTAACAAAAAGAGATGGCACACTCGCTCCTTTTGATGATACAAAAATAATGAACGCAATTAAAAGTGCGGGTGAAGAAACTTCTGAATATGGACAAGAAGAAGCAAAACTTTTAACAGCACAAGCAATGAAAGTATTAAAACATAAATTCAAAGAATCAATCCCTTCTATTGAGCAAATCCAAGATGTGGTTGAGCAAGTTTTAATTTCTTCAAACTACATTGTAACTGCAAGAGCATATATTGCTTATCGTGAGCAAAGACAACGCGCTCGTGGTGATGCAAAAGTTATGGTTGATGTTGAAAGCTCAATCAATGAATATCTAGAAAAACTTGACTGGCGTGTTAATGCAAATGCCAACCAAGGATATTCAAACGGTGGCTTGATCTTAAACGTATCAGGCAAAGTTACAGCAAACTATTGGTTATCACACGTATATCCAGCAGCCGTTGGTGAAGCTCACAGAAACGGTGACGTTCATATTCACGATCTTGACATGTTGGCAGGCTATTGCGCAGGTTGGTCACTTAAAAACTTATTGCACGAAGGCTTTAACGGTGTTCC
>CAYJOO010000069.1:0-5436 GCA_964371845.1 uncultured Azospirillaceae bacterium
GAAATAAACAAATTAACAAAGGCAAACAAGCCAATTACAATAATAACCAAATCAAAAAATATTGGAGACATTGCAAAGCTCATCTCTTTTGACTGCTCCATATCTAAAAAAATGTGACCATCAGGAGCTGCACTAATCAGCTCAATTCCACCAAATAACACAAGCAATAAGGAAAAAAACATCCCAACAGCAAAAAGTCCTGCTGGTTTTTTATCAACAACGCATGGATTTGCATCATCAAGATCAAGCTTTAAGTTATAACTAAAATATTCTTTTACTTTCATTTTATTAAACCTCTTGAAGTTTTATTAATTTTGATTTAACATCATAAACATCAAAACATATAAAAAGGATTTTGTAAATGAAAATAAACGCAAAAAAAATAACTTTTAACATCTTTATTGTTTTTATAGCAGCAAGCATTGGCTATTATATATATGCAAATCCACAAATCATAAACAACTTAAAAGATGCAAGGCCGCAAAAAAGCACTGATTATTCAAAAAAAATAGACGTTTTGCAAACTCAAATCAATCAAATAGCAAGACACATTGCCAAAACACCAGATTTTAACACAAAAGCAGAAAAGTCTGAACTTATTGCATTAAAAAACCAAATATCAGCCCTTAATCAAGAAATTGAGATATTATCAAAAAAAACAAATAAAAATGCCATGATATTAACAGCTGCATTAATGATAAAAGATGAGGCAAAAAAAGGAACAGAGTTTCAAACTCAAGCACTTTTATTAGACAACCTTGCTCAATCTGAAAACACAAAAGCAGAGGTTGCAACTATCAACTCATATGCAAAGCAAGGCGTTTTATCTGATGCACAATTAACAAATGACTTTAATAAGACATATAAAGAGCTGCTTCAAGCTCAACAAGATGCATTTAATGCCTCACAAAAAACCAGCATAAAAACAAAATTAGATGAGTTTATTAAAATCACAAAAATAAGCAAATCAAGCCCAGATTTTGTGCCAAATCAAGACTTAGAAGAACTCAAAATCCTTGTTGAGCACAAAAACTTTGATCAAGCATCGCAAAAATTAAACAAAATATCTCCAAACAATTTCCAAATTAATGAAAAATTAAATGATTGGAATGATAATATAAAAAGAAGACAAACATTATTTAAGGCAATTGATGCTATCATTGCCAAAACAATAATAGCAATTGATCTTCATGCATTTAATAAGGAGCAATAAAATGAGCAAAAAAATCTATGGCTTTATTATAATAGGTTTAATTTTCACATTAATCGTTTGGATGGTTGACCCCAACGCATCGGTTAACATAAACTTTATGACAAAAACACATCCATTATCATTAACACAAGCAATGAGTTTGGTTTTGTTGGCATTAATATCAATAGATATTATCAACACACTCTTAAACAAGTTATTTGCAAAGCAAATTACAGAAGCTTATAGATTTGCTCTTAATGATGCAAACACTGATGAAAGCGCTGCCATAGATGCGCTAGCATCAAGAATTTCAAAAAAACTTGTCATTGACAGACAAGATTTTGATCAAGCAATGCTCTTGGTATTAAAAGCTATGACAACAATCACAGAAGGTGATATGGATGAGGCAAAAAAAACCATGAAGTCACTCAAAAAAATCATTGGCAATGACCCAATATTAGATCTTTTGCAAATGAAAATATACAAAGGAGAAAAAGACTTTAATAAAATGGACAAGCTTTCTGCCAAATTAATGAAGAATGAAGATGTTCAAATGGTTGGACTTAAGGCAGCCGTTGAATCTCAAATGCAAAAAAAGGATTTCAAAGACGCCTTAAATGCTGCAAACAAAGCATTTGCATTAAGACAAGATTTATATTGGGTTATTGAAAGCGCATTTGAGTTAAGAGCCAGATCAGGGGACTGGGAAGGTGCAATGCAGGTATTTGATGCAGGTGTCAGAAAAAAAATCATCCCTCAAGCAAAACAAAAGAAAATAAAATCAATTGTTTTATTTGAGTTAGCAAAACAAGCAAAAGAAGCCGGGAATGAAACCAAGTTCTTCAAATTCTGCTCTCAAGCATTTGATACAGACAAAACATTGGCCGTTGCAGCAATTGAGCTTGCAAACCATTATATTCAAGATGACAACCAAGTAAGAAAAGCAGCAAACGTATTAACAACTGCCTGGAAAAAGAACCCAATAGATGTAATTGCATACAAATATTTAGAATTATTTGCGGATAAAAAAGACAAAGATAAAATTGCCAGAATGGAAAAATTCGCCCTTTCAAATGCCAAAAGACCATCATTAAACAATAGAATATTAGCAGAATTATGCTCAAAAGCTGGCCTTTGGAAAAAAGCCAAAGGAGAAATTGAAGTATTTTTAATCAACAATCCTGCAACAAGAGCAATTTGCAAAATAATCGCTCAGTTTGAAGAAGAGTTCAACAAAGACAAAAAAGCAGCAAAATCTTGGAAAGACAAAACAAAAACATCTCCACAAGATGCTCTTTGGGTTTGCAACCATTGTCAACACGAGCACAAAGACTGGCACGCAGTTTGCTCTCATTGTGGCACATTTGGAGAACTAAGATGGCATCTTTATGTTGATGATGATGATGAAAACGACATCTTCTCAGACGGTTTTACTGATGATGATAATGATTAACAAAAAAGCGCTCACTGAGCGCTTTTTTTTATGCCCTGCTCTTTTTAATAAACAAATCAAAACATAAAAAAAGTGGTGTTATTTCTAACACCACTAAAAATTATTTTCTATAAAATATTAGAAAGCAACTTTTAAGTTTGCACCTACAGTATAAACATAGTCAAATTCAGACATATGTGAATCGCCTACGAGATAATCACCATAAACACCAACACTCATGTCATCTGCAATTTTATAGTTAATTGTTGCTTGTGCATAAACATCATCTCTTGATTTGCCATCGCCCAGACCTTGTCTAACATTATCCCATCTAATACCCATATCTGTAGATACTTTGTCATATGCTTTATAAACACCAGCATAGCTTACATATGTAAAGTGATCTTCTACAGGGCTGCTCATCATATTTAAATAAGCATGATCAACTGTATTTAAACCATAATTTGCATTAAAAGAAACATATGGCATACAACCACTATCCATTTGATAACCAACTTTTGCACCTAAGTTAACATATTTATTCCAGTTATCAGAACCTTCATAGCCAAAGCTTTTTGGTTGAAATGTGTTATAAGCAACAGACATTTGCGTCATAACTTTATCAAAGTGATGATTATACTTCATCCCAACAGTATAATCATAGTTATGAGAGTTGTTATATGCACCTTCGCTTGCTGGGCCTTCTTTATTATCAAAAGTATTGCCAATAGCTGCAAACACACTCATATTATCAGATACACCATAAGAAAGAATTTCTTTTGCATACCAACCTTCACTTAAGTTGCCAAATTTTTCGCCATTTAAACGACTATATTCAACTGAAGTTTCAGAAAGCATTTTACCTTCCATTGGCAAATAAAATGGAGATGTAATATCCATCATATCATTATTCATATCTTTGTTTGTATGATGCGCCATAGCAGCAGAAGATGCTAGCATTACAGCGGCTGAAGTTAAGACTGCAGTTCTAAATTTCATATCATTAATTCCTTTTTTTCTAGTTACATTTTTTATCTATTTGAAATAGATACATAAAATCGTAAAACTTTTTATATATTTGTCAACAAAAAAGCGATGCAAAAAATAATAATCCGCATCACTTTTTTTTTCAAAATATGAATATTAATTAAAACTCAACCTTAAAATTTGCACCGAGTGTATATCCATAATCAACATTACCCATCTCGCTATCAGCAATCAAATATTGACCAAAAACACCAACACTCATATCCTCAGAGTACAAATAATTGAACTTGCCTTCCAAATAAACATCATCACGAGATTGATCATCGCCACCCAAGAGCATATTCCCGCCTCTAACGT
Organism: uncultured Azospirillaceae bacterium; assembly: GCA_964371845.1. Lineage (GTDB taxonomy): Bacteria > Pseudomonadota > Alphaproteobacteria > RF32 > CAG-239 > JAWXUC01. The sequence continues at coordinate 3,969 of CAYJOO010000069.1, forward strand.
TTTCCCATCTAACGCCCAAATCAGCAGTTGTTTCTTCCCACCACATATGAGCACCAGCAAATGTTGAATACGTCCATTTTCCTTGTTGTGGCGCATTTAGCATTGCATATTTATCAGCCTCAACAGTATTAAGACCATATGTACCGGTCACATCAATATATGGCATCATCCAAGAACAATCCATATCATATCCCATCTTTGCATTCAACTCAACATATTTGTTCCAATTTGAAGAACCAACAACATTGTTGCCAAAAAATTCTTTTGGTTGAAAAGTCTTATATGCCAAACCAAACTGATGCTTAAAATTACCAATATCAAGATTATACGCAGTCCCTATTGTATAATCCATATTCCAGTCATTATTATAATGATCACCATAGTCAAAGTTATTTGCAATCTCTGCATATGCCATCCAGTTATCACTAACACCAAAACCTAGCTTTTCTCTAATATTAAGGCCCTCATAAACACCACTTGCATTATGTTTGCCTTTCAAACGATTAGTTTCAATACTTGTTTCAGATACAAATTTGCCTTCCATTGGCAAATAAAATGGAGACGTTATGTCGCCAGCTTGAGAAGTTGCAGCAACCATAACAAAGGCAGAAGTCAAAACAGCTATTTTAAATTTCATTTTTTGTTTTCCTTTTAATATATTAAATTTCAATATCCACTAATAGTAGATAATAATGATATATGCCCTCATTATGCAAATTCAATACCTCTTTTTTTATAAAAAACAAAAAAATTATATTGCATAAAGTTTCAACTTTCTTAATATAAGGTTAATACAACCAAACCGAATCGGAACAAGCATGGAAAAAGAACTCCCATTAACAAAAAAAGCATTAGAAGAATTATCAGAAGCAATAAAAAAAGATAATGCCAACAAAAAAGAAATTGCAAATAAAATAGATGACATGATAACCAAAATAAAGGAAGCACTATAATGTCTCAAGTAATCATCAGCATAAAAGACAGAGAATACCCTATTGCCTGTGAAGACGGACAAGAAGGCAGAATATTACAACTAGCAAGAGTTGTAGATGAAAAGGCAAAAAGCCTGGGCTCTGGTGCCAGCCAAATTTCAGAAGGCTTATTATTGGCAATGATATCATTATTATTGGCCGATGAATTAACAGAAGCAAAAAACGGTAAAACTCAACAAATACCAAGCATAAACTTTACAGACTTAGATAAAGATTTGAGCACTCAAATAAAAAAAATTGCATCAGAACTAAAAAAAGACTTGCAATAATTTTTTTTTTGGTTATAAAGATTTCTGTTAAACAACAACGGGGCATATCAGCCTGAAGAGTGCAAGCACTATGTTGACATAAAAATAGCTAAAACTATTTTTAAGACATATATAAAGACCCCCTCTTCATAATTGATACAACCGTAAAACAACGGGGCATAGCTCAGCCTGGTAGAGTGCTAGTTTTGGGTACTAGATGTCGTTGGT
>CAYJOO010000070.1:0-5416 GCA_964371845.1 uncultured Azospirillaceae bacterium
TCTACGGTTGTGTTGACAAACCAAAAAGATATTTTGACCCTAACAAAAAATATAATAAAGGATGTGCGGGTGGTTTGACCTCTGAGCTTTATTATAATATATGTAATGGTCCCAAAAAAGAATATGATATAAAAGACTATGATGACCTAAAAAAATGGCCAATATGGCAAACTTGCAGACAATCTACAAAATTTAAGGAAATTCAACCTCAGGTTATTGAGTATTTGGCAAAAAATTCAATACCACCTGAAAAACTATCACAGCTTAATATGTATGATTTTCAAGATATTTTATATAATGCTTTTGTTGAAGAAAAAGGAGATAAAAAAGCATATTTATTTGAAGGCAGGCGCGATGAATTTGTTAAATCTATTGCTTATAAAAAACCAACGCAAACAAAAGAAGTTTTAAGCAATAAAGGTATTAGTGATAGAAATATCAAAAAAACGCTAAATGTAATGAGAAAAGGTGCTTTGGAAATATGTTGCAGAGATAAGCGTGGTTTTTTGTTTGAGGTCAAGGATGCAAAGTTAGAAGTGCATCATGATGAGCCAGTTGGATGTGCTGATAAAAAAAACAAAAATCTTTTTGGGGTAAATGATAAAAACAAGTTAAGAGTGGTTATTAACTCAAATGATTGCCCATTGCACGCTATTATAGATGAAATGTGTGTTGTCTTGAATAAAGTTGTTGAAAATGGGGTTGTAAAAAACATGAAGATTAGGATTGTTAAAACTCCAAAAAATAATATTTTGGCATTGGGCTTGACTGATAACCTTAAGGTTGATCACAATGAAGATGAAATGCTTGTGCAAACGATTATAAACAAACAAGGTAGAGCAAAATGAGTTTGGCAGCAAAAAAAATAAGTAGTTTGAATATATATCCAGACGGAAAAAACCTTGAAAGGCAAAAAATTATTGAGTTGCAAAGAGAACTTTTATTAAACAAAAACACCTTTATTGCAGATGATTTTATAGAATTTTTGCATGAGTATAACGGATTTAGTGCCATGGGTGGAAGCATATATGGAATTTTTGAGAACTCTGTTTTAATTAATAATATTTATATTGAAAATATGGCAAATAAGGTTTTGGATAAGGTTGTTTTGGGGCATAATGAGTTTGACTTTTTGTTTTTTGACTGCAAAGAAAAAAAATATCAAATATGCGATAAAGTAGATTTTGAAGTCATAGATGAGTTTGATGCATTTGATGATGCGTTTTTTAAGATAATAAATATTTGACAATGTATTAGATAATGTTAAGATATTTATTATGACAAATATATTTAAAGCAAATCATGAAAACATTATAAAAGCAGCAGAGGTTATAAAATCTGGCAAGCTTGTTGGAATGCCAACAGAGACTGTTTATGGGCTTGGTGCAAACGCTTTTGATGCAAACGCTGTAGCAAAAATTTATCAAGCTAAAAATAGACCATCTTTTAATCCATTGATATCACATATTGCAGAGATTGATATGATTAAAGAAATTGGAATTGCCGATGAAAGATTTTTTGTTTTGGCAAATCAGTTTTGGCCAGGGCCGTTGACAATGGTTATTCAAAGAACCAATCCCAAGTTGGACTTGGCTTGTGCGGGGCTGAATACTACCACAGTGAGAATGCCCAAGCATAAAGTTGCAATGGATTTGATAAAAGCAAGTGGTGTTCCAATTGTGGCTCCGTCGGCAAATCTTTCAACAACAATTAGTCCAACAACTGCAGAACACGTTTATGAAAGCCTTGGAAATCGTGTTGATATGATTTTGGATGGTGGGGCTTGTAATGTTGGATTAGAATCGACAATTATTGATTTGACAACAAATAAGGTTGTGTTACTCAGAGCTGGTGGCTTGGAGGTTGAAAAATTAGAAGAGTTTTTGAATCAAAAAATTGTTAATGCAAAAAGCAATCCTGAGGCTCCGTCTTCTCCTGGGCAAATGTTAAAGCATTATGCCCCAAACAAGCAACTGCGTATTAATGTTATTACCCCTTGTTGTGATGAATTTTATATTGGGTTTGGAGATATGAATTGTCATTTGAATTTGAGTAAAACAAAAAATTTATTGGAGGCATCGGCAAACTTGTTTGCATATCTTAGAGTTGCAGATAAAAACCTTGAATATAATAAAATTTCTATAGCACCTATTCCACTAAATGGATTGGGGCTAGCAATTAATGACAGATTGGAAAGGGCAAAGAACAGTGACTAAGGTTTTGGTGTTAGGAGGAGCTGGTTATATTGGCTCACACGTTGTCAAAGAGCTTTTGGATAATGGGATGAGCGTTAGAGTTTTTGATAATATGTCAAGCGGAGATGAGCTTAATTTATTTGAAAAAGCAGAGTTTGTAAAGGGAGATATTAGAAATAAAGCTGAGTTATTAAACGCAATGAATGACATTGGTGCAGTTGTGTTTTTGGCCGGAAAAAAAGCAGTTGGTGAAAGTATGGAAAAACCAAGCCTTTATACAGATACAAATATCACGGGGGCAATAAATGTGGTTGATGCAATGCTTGAAAAAGGCGTTGAAAATATTGTGTTTTCATCTTCTGCTGCAGTGTATGGAATGCCTCAATATAGCCCTGTTGATGAAAAACATCCAACAAATCCAATCAACTTTTATGGATGGACCAAAAAGTTTTTTGAAGAATATTTGGATTGGTACAGTATTACAAAAGGAATTAATTATGTTTCTTTAAGGTATTTTAATGCGGTTGGTTATGATGCAAGTGGAGCCATTAAAGGCAGAGAGAAAAACCCGCAGAATTTGTTACCAATTATTGTTGAAGTATTAAATGGTCAAAGAGAAAAACTCTCTGTTTTTGGAGATGATTATGACACCCCAGATGGCACTTGTGTTCGTGATTATATTCATGTTTCTGACTTGGCCTCTGCTCATTTCTTGGCAATAAAATATTTATTGAATGGTGGTGGATCTGATGTTGTTAATTTGGGCTCTGGCAATGGTAGCTCAGTTAAAGAAGTTGTTTTGGCCGCTCAACGTGCAAGCGGGCGCCAGGTTAATGTGGAATATACGCAAAGAAGAGCAGGGGATCCTGTTGCCTTGACGGCTAGTGCAAAAAAGGCAAAAGCTCTTTTGGGGTGGGAACCTAAATATTTGGATATAGAAGAAATTATAAAAACAAATCTATAAAAATATTAAAATTTTGCTTGACTATTAAGATAAAAGCGTATATTAACAGGTCAATAATTTTATAAAAGGATAAAAAAATGTCAAAAAAATGTAGTCTTACAAACAAAGGTATTCAATCTGGTAACAATGTGAGCCATGCAAACAACAGAACACGTCGTCGTTTTTTGCCAAACTTGCATATTGTTTCTTTGTTTTCAGAAGCTTTGAATAAAGTATTCAAATTGAAAATTTGCACAAACACTTTGCGTTCTATTGAGCACAAAGGCGGTTTTGATTCTTATTTGGAAAATACAAAAGACGCTGAGTTAACTCAAGAAGCTCAAAAAATTAAAAAAGCAGTTAAGAAAAAAACTGCAGGTACAAAAGCTGCTCCAAAAAAAGCAGTTGTTAAAAGAACTCCTGCAAGAGCTGCAAAAAAAGTTTCTGCAAAATAATTTTTGCAAAACATTAAAAAAAAAAAGCACCCTATTGGGTGCTTTTTTTAATATGGGTTGTTTTATTTTGCAATATATTGATTTAATAACTCTTTGAAGACAAATGGTATCATCTTCATGTGCTCTAAATTTTCAACATATGCAATTCTCATTTGCGTGTTGCCACAGGTTTCATCTTTGTCATAAAAATCAGATATTGGGGCAACAAGTAGTGTGTAATTTTTATTATTTATTTTAACACTTCCTTCTTTTGCGCAATAAGCAACAAAGTCTTGCGCATCAAAGTTATGGTCTACTACATTTCTTACATCAATGATTGAATATAATGATGCATCTGCTTGTGATATAATAACTTTTGGTGCTTCTTTCTTGAAGCCGTCAACAAGTGCATTTGCAATTTTTTGATAATATTCTCTTTGCTGTTTATACCAATTTTGCAAATTTTCTTTGGTTTCATGTGCAAGAGCACCAAAGATGTATTGGCCAATTGTGTTTGCGCATAAGCTTGCAGTGTTTTCTGCAACGGCTTTTTGATGAAATTCAATATTATCCGTAACAATAGCACCAGTTCTTAAGCCGCAGGCATTCCACACTTTTGAGGCGGTTTCAATGCTTATTCTTCGGCCTTCTATTCCGGCTACTTCTTTGTTGGTTATGCCCCAAATGCTACTTGGTTTTGAGTTTGTGTAATGTATTTCTCTATATGCCTCATCACTTATTAGCCACATATCATGCTCAACACAAAGTTTTGCAAGGCTTGTCATTTGCTCTTGTGTAAACATTTGTCCAGTTGGATTGTCATATGGAATTACTAATAGTGCACTTGGTTTTTCTTTTTTGATTAAGGTCTCAATTTCTTTTATATTTGGCAAAGAAAAGCATCCGTCTTCTTGTAGCTCTCTTTTTATTGAAATTGTTTTTCTGCCCAATCTTGAAGCAAAAGCATTATAATTTGTGTATGCTGGATCTAGTAACAATAATGGATCTTTATTTTCTGCTGGGCCCGCGCATACGCCAAGCATGATGATTTCCATTGCTGCAGAGCCGCCATCTGTAATTTGAGAGTATAAATTAGAGACGTTAAAACCACTTGATGCAATAATGTTTAAGAATGCATCGTTTGCTTCTTTTTGACCAATTGTGGCACTATACTTTATTACGCCGTCTTCAAAAGGGGAGCCAGAACTCATTAAGTTTGCCATTCTTTCTATCATCTTTGGGTGCGTTGGCAAAGAAACATTGCCGATAGAGACGTTTATGGCAATTGGTGGATTGTTTCTATTGGCAAAAAGTATTTGCGCAGCCCTAATGCTTGATGGCTTTCTTGATGCAAAGTGTTTTGATAATTTGGGCATTTGTGTCTCCTTTATATTTTTACTATATAAATGATAACACAGAGTTTTGATCTATCAAGTTTATTTTTGTAGATTGTTATTTATATTTGAACAATTTGGTTTGTTATTTTCAATACTTACAATTTCTTTGTGTTTATGATCTACAATTTTTTTTACTTTGTGCATAAAATCACTATTAAGAGCACTTATTGCACCCCATAAAGCCATTATAGATATAATTATTGTAAAAAGGGCCTCAGTTATTTCTAAAAATTCTTTAACTTCTTGCTTTTTCATATTATTCTCCTTACAAACAATATAATATCGATTTTATTTTTGTAAAGATGTTAAAAAAAATAAAAAAAGTGCTTGCCATATAAAAAAATATTGTTTATAAGAATTTTAGTTTTAACGCTCGGGTAGCTCAGTTGGTAGAGCAGAGGACTGAAAATCCTCGTGTCGGCGGTTCGATCCCGTCCCCGAGCACCA
>CAYJOO010000071.1:0-5153 GCA_964371845.1 uncultured Azospirillaceae bacterium
GAGAAGTTTATTGGGTTTTCAAATAAATCTTCATCTGTTATTGTCAGATTCTGATTGTTTGAAAACTCAATCTCAGGGCTCCATTTGTTATTTTCAACCATAGTGATGGCAGTGTTGCCGTCCATGCTGATTAAGAAGCTCATATCAGAGCGGTTCTCAGCCTTCCAGACTAGCTCCCCATCAACAACCCATGGTATTGGATTGTACCAAGTGCTTCCTTCGTAAGCGGGCTCGGCATTGATGATTTCCCAAGCTTGATCAAAACTGATGGTCATCTTTTGGATGTTCCATGATTTTGACGTGCCTTTTACCTTGAATACAAGGTGAGAGCCATCATCATTGATTTCTGCAACTAAATAGTTGCTTTCTGATGTTGACCAAGTTTCAACATCTTTAACACGGAAGAACGATGTGTCTCCCATTGTTGTGATGTTGAAATTTTCCGTTTCGCTAACCGGAGGCTCAACGGGCGTTGGCGTTGGAGTTGTCTCAGCTTTGCTGCAACTTGCAAACACGATCAAAGCAATACCTAGTATGGCAGTGATAATAAAGTTAAATTTTTTCATAGTTATTTTTTGGTTTGTATTTTAACTCTGGCTTTTTTTATAATAAAAATAGTAATTTTGTATGACAGAATAATATATATTTGCGCGAAATATAGAGGATAAAATTTATTAAGCAAGCTTTTTTGTCAAAATTTGTTATTTTTTTATTTTGGCTCGAATCCAAAAAGAAAAGCGGTTGCAATTGCAACCGCTTTTTTATTAGTTTATTCAAGGGAAAGCAAGTGCTTTCCGTTGAATTGTTTATGATCTATTAGCACTTCTTTTGTGCTAATGAAATCATAATCACCAAGGAATTTGTGAAAATGCTCCTCAGCGATATTTGTTTCTAACTTATCTCCTTTTATAAAGAGATAAGTGTTTTCTTTGTTAGGATCACTTGCTTTCCAAGCGAGCCTAAAATTGTTTATTGATGGCTCGGGTTCTCCCCAGTTGCTGCCATCTTTTTTATTTAGCTCATTGATGGTCTCAATGGCTTTTTCTTTTGCTGGGAGGCTTTCCTCAGTCCAGCTAATTGTGTGCCCTGTAAATGCCAGAGACACAACAATATATTTATTTTCTGCGTTTATTGGCAGAATGAGGAAGTCATGATCCCCTGTTGAGAGAGCAATAGCTCCTGACTCAACAAATTCTGCGTTTGTAACGCTAGCTTCAACTCTCACTTCTTGAGTTGCAGCTGTTTTGTCAGCCTCCCTTATTGGAGTGCAGCTTGCTATGGCAATTCCAAGCATTGCAATAACAAAAAAAATTTTCTTTTTCATTTTTTTTTGATTATGATTATATTAATAATTTAATTATTTGCTTGTTATTTATCATTTAAAATAAATTTTGCAAGTTTTTTTTGTCTTGAAATGAAAATTGTTTGTGTTATAAGCAATTTATGACAAATGCAATTGCTATAACATCTGCCAAACCATCTCTTGGAAAAACCTTTATTGCAACCTCTTTGGTGTTTGCATTGGCATATATCAAAGATAAGGTGTTGTTTTTTGATGCAGACCTTGGAGCAGATAATATAAATCAACAGCTTAATTTGTCTTTGTCGGATGAGTTGGCTCTTGTGCTGACAAATCATAAGACACTTAATCAGGTTATAATAAAAAATCAAAAGCCGCAGTTTGATGTTATATCATCTCAGGGCGGGGGGCTTAAACTTGCTGAAGTGCCAGCAGGGCGCTTGAACTTGTTGATGGAAGATCTGGCAATAGTTGCAAACTCGTATGAAACATTGATAGTTGACATGCCTTATTATGGCAAAATAAATTATAACTTTGATCGATTGATTATTCTTTGCAATGATGAACCAAGCTCGGTTATTAAATGTTTTGATATCATCAAAGATAATATTGGCAAAAATATTGATGTGATTATAAATTTTGCAAACTCTTATGTTGATGGCAAAAGGGTTTTTGATAATATTTATAAAGCTTGTAGTCAATATTTGAATGTGCAGCCAAACTTGCTTGGAGTGATTAGAAAAGATTCTAGGGTTCGGGATGCAATCAGAAACAAAACATCTATCATTACAAGGTATCCAAACTCTGATGCCAGTATAGATATTTTTAATATTGCAAAAAAGTTGAAAAGCTATGAACAAATTGGCAAACAAGGAGGCCATCATGAATGATGTTTTTGAATATTATAAAGTTTTGAATGTTGGTGTTGCAGCCCCTAGTGCTGAAATCAAAAAACAATATCGAGATTTGGCAAAAATATGGCACCCTGATCATAATAAAAAAAATGATGCAATGGAAAAGTTTCAGCATCTTTCTGTTGCTTATGATGTGTTGTCTGATGATGATTCCAGACTTTTTTATGATGTGTTTTGTGTTGCATATAAAAAACAACCCGCGCCAGATATGAATCTTTTAAAAATATATAAAGATATCTCTGGCGTTGAGAGCAAATCTCTTCGAGTGCTTGAGCTTTATAAAGATGGCAAAATAAAAAAGATTATATGCTCTGAAAAAGAGGCAAAAAAAGTTGTCTTGAAGTCTTTGCTTGATTATAGAAATTATAAGCAGCCACTTTTTGATAAGGCGATAAACTTGCAGATGTTATTGCATAATGCTCTTGCATATAAACTAGATAAGAATAACCAAATGGCTGCTATTTATGCAAGCCAATCTCTTGAGTTTGCTTCTGATGATGAAAAACTTGTTATAAAAAAGTGGATATCAACACTTGGGCAGCCAAAAATTGTGCCACAAACTTGGAATTATTCAAACCTTAAAAGCTATAAGTTGTTGCCGTTTTTGTTAATACTTGTTTTGTTTTTGCTTTTTGTAGCAAGCCAATTTGCGGGCAGGGTTGATATTTTGAGCTTTTTTGCAAAGGAAAAAGAAATTTCTTATTATCAGAAGATTGAATACTTGGATGGCAGGCAAACTCTTGATGATGTTGAGCTGGGCAAGGTTATAAATTATCCAGTAAATATATATGATGCAAATATGTTGTATCATCTTAAGTCCGAGGTTGCAATTATGATGGGGCCGTCAAAAGAGTTTGATGTTTTGCAACAAGGCGTTGTTGGGCAAACTGTTCGAGTTACGGGGCAAACCCCAGATGAGGCTTGGATGCGTGTGATGGTTGATGATGGACAAATGGGTTTTGTAAAGCCATCGGTCTTAAGGAAGGGTGTTGGGAATAAAATTCCTAAAAATAGCAAAATTATAAAGTAAAAAAAGCCTCTCAACTGAGAGGCTTTTTGTTAAACAGCAATCGGTGCCTTGATTGTTGGATGGCATTGATAGCCAATCAACTCAAAGTCTTCATATACAAAGTCTTCAATGTCTTTAACCTCAGGGTTAATCTTCATTGTTGGCAGTGGGTATGGCTCTCTTGATAATTGCTCATGAGCTTGATCAAAGTGATTGTTGTATAAGTGTGTGTCGCCCAAATTGTGGATAAACTCCCCTGGCTTAAGGCCGCAAACTTGAGCAAGCATCATTGTAAATAAAGCATATGATGCAATGTTAAAAGGTACTCCTAAAAACGTGTCGCAACTTCTTTGGTGAAGAATGCAGCTAAGTTTGCCATTGGCAACATAAAATTGCACAAAACAATGGCATGGTGGTAAAGCCATTTTGTTTACTTGGCTTGGGTTCCATGCTGTCATAATTATTCTTCTTGAATTTGGATTTTTTTTGATGGTGTCAATAACCTCTGCTAGTTGGTCAATGCCTTCTGCGTTCCAATTTCTCCATTGTGCGCCATAAACTGGGCCAAGGTCGCCATTCTCATCTGCCCACTCATCCCAGATGCTAACACCATTATCTTTTAGATATTTGATGTTTGTATCCCCTTTGATGAACCACAAAAGCTCATGGATAATACTTTTTAAGTGACATTTTTTTGTGGTAACTAGCGGAAAGCCTTTTGATAAGTCAAAGCGCATGCTGCGACCAAAAACGCTTCTGGTTCCTGTGCCGGTTCTGTCGCCTTTGTCGGCTCCGTTGTCAATAATGTCTTGTAATAGATCTAAATACTGTTTCATAGTTTCCTCTTTTTAGCTGTTTATAATTTTGTTAATAATGTCTTTGATTTTTTCATGTGGGACAAAGTCACCGCGGCGGACATATACATTGGTTAAGACGTTGTCTTCTTCGTATTCACTTAATACTCTTGTGTATTTTTTTTCTAACTCTTCAACGCAATAGGTAATGTCTACAGGCTTGCCTTCAAATTCTTTTAGCTCTCCTTGATAAACGCAGTCGACAACGATCTGTGGTGGCATGTTTTCAAAAAACAATTTATATATGCTGGCGCCACCTGAGATGTATATATCTTCATCTTTGGTGTTGAGCTCTCTGTAGTCATTGCACACAAAGTGGTTTTCTGGATCAGATACTTTATAGTCTTCATCAAATGTTAAGACAAAAATGTTTCTGTTTGGAAGTGTTTTATTTGGAAAGCTTTCATATGTGGTTTGTCCGCATATAACGTTTTCTTCTTCTGTTAGTCTTCTAAATCTTTTGAAATCAGATGGCACATGCCACGGAATGTTTGGGCCAATGCCTATTATATTGTCATCTTTATGACGACACCAAATTGCGACTCTAGTCATATTTTTTCTCCTATAGGTATTATTTTGATTATTTTATTTAAAGCGAGTCAAAAATTGGAGTTATGCATATTAATGATAAAAACACCGATGAAATTATCTATTGAGCTTTTTTTGTCGATTTATTTTCTCTAAAACTGACTCAACTTGAATCAAAGCCTTGAAAAAATAATTGAAAAATATGCAAAAAAAGGCTTGCATATTATAATTAGATATGTTACAAAACGCCCAATAGTTAAGAATCGATTAAGAAAATTGAGTGTTAATTATGATATAAAATATTGATGCAGATACCTGTTGGCAATAGGCTAGCAAAGGGTTTGCGGTCAGAAATTTTATAATCGCCGATAAAGCCGATAGTGTTTTGTTTGGCGATTATGCTATAACAATAAAAGGAAAGATTATTCAGATGATGGATACACAAAATATTAGAATTCGCCTTAAGGCTTATGACCACAGATTGTTAGACTTGTCTACAAAAGAAATCGTTGGTACTGCAAAAAGAACTGGGGCAGATGTTAGAGGAC
>CAYJOO010000072.1:0-5137 GCA_964371845.1 uncultured Azospirillaceae bacterium
AGCTTTTATTTGCGGTTGCATCAGACCCAATTGTTGCAAAAGGAGATTATAGTTTTACTCTTGGGGTTTTGCCAGAAACAAAATCTAAAAAATTTATTGAAGAGTTAAAAAAACTTAAAATCACAAAAATAGACTTAGTTGTGGGAAATGATAGTAGTCAAGAACTAACCTCAAACGTTGTTGAAATTATGGCAAAAGAAAATGGAATTGAAGTTATAAACAGATATTCTGTTAATCATGGTGAAGTAGATTTTAGAATAATGATTGAGAAGATAAAACAAGACAAACCTCAATTAATTCTTGCAAGATTGTTCTCTCCAGAAATAGATATATTCTTAAGGCAGATGAAAGAAAAAAATGTTAGCATCCCTGTCGCTGGTATAGAAACATATAGTTATATGAAAGATAAAACCTTAGCAAATGGGCAGTGGTATGTAGATGTTGCCCCTCCGTCAAAAGAATTTGTTGACTTATATAATGAAAAATCAAAAGATAAAAATATAAATTACTCTGATTATGTTTACTCAATCTTAGAAGTGATAGACAATGCATATTCTAATTTTAAGCACAAACCTACAAGTAGAGACATAAGCGATTTTATTATCAAAAATACAGATGGATTAAATACAGTAGTAGGCGTGATAGATATTAATGAAAAAGGCGTTATGAACACAGGAGTTGTCATCAAACAAATCAAAAATGGCAAGGTGGTTTTGGTTGAGATGTAGTAGTAATTGCTTCTTACTCATGGATGATGCCTGTTATATATCAAAAAGGTGGGAGATAGTTTTTATAAACTGTTGTAGATAGGTCTTGATTTTATGGATATTTATTCAAAACTTATTAAAATATTTATTTTTTGTTTTTTTTATTGAATTTATATTTTTTGTTGTTACTATGCATTTGAAATTAATAATTAAAAACAAATAATATGAAAAAAATTTTTGCAATCATATGCCTTATAGGGCATAAGATTAAATTTTTAAGGGAGGAAAAACGCCTTCTAGGTCATACAACCAAAAGAGGTTGGTGCCATGATATTGATTTGTTATGGTATTATTGTAACCCGCTTATTTCAAAAAAACGAGGTTATGAAAAGCACCGAGCAATAAGTTCTCATCATGTTAGAAACTTGGTTTCTAAAACACGTGAGGACCATATTGAAACGCTTATCGACTGGCAGGTGCGCTATGGCAAAACATATAATGTCTTGATCAAGAGTTATTCTGATCAGACTGATATATATTTGCCGTTGATCAAGGAGTTCTACCCTGAACAAATAAAACAAACATTGGAGAATTAACTCCAATGTTTTTTTATTAACCAAATGTTGAGATTCTTGAGTATATTGTTATATAATAGTTGAGGAATTTGTTATAGGAGGATGAGATGAAAATTGGAGTGATTGGAGCTGGTGCTGTTGGCAGTGCTACGGCTTTTGCGCTTATTATGAGAAATGTTGCAAGAAAAGTTGTATTGGTTGATATGAATGAAAAAAAAGCAAAGGCAGAAGCTTATGATATTGGGCACGCAACACCTTTTTTGAATGGGAATAAGATTAAGGCTGGAAGTTATTTGGATTTGAAAGGTTGTGATATTGTTATTGTGACAGCTGGGGCCAACCAAAAAGAAGGTGAAACAAGAATTGATCTTTTGGCAAAAAATTATAAGATATTTGAAAATATAATACCACAGATAAGAGATAACGCTCCTGATTGTATTTTGATTGTTGCAACAAATCCTGCTGATATTATGACTGCTGTTGCTATTAAGTTGTCTGGTTTTGAGAAAAATAGAGTAATTGGCTCAGGTACGGTTTTAGATTCTGCAAGATTTAAGACTTTGTTGGGGTATCATTTGGGTATATCATCTCAATCGGTGCATGCATATGTGTTGGGTGAGCATGGCGATAGTGAGGTTTTGGCGTGGAGCTCAGTTAATGCTGCGAATGTTGCCCTTGAAGATGTTGCAAATAAATTAAACAAACCAATAACTCCTGAGATTGTTGCAAAAATTGATGATAATGTTAGAAACTCTGCATATCAGATTATTGAAGGCAAGGGAGCAACTAATTATGGAATAGCTGGGGCGTTGGCAAGAATTTGTCAGGCAATTGGCAGAAATGAATATGCAATATTAACTGTTTCTACTCAGCATGATAATGTTTGTGGGGTTGAAGATGTGTGTTTGTCTTTGCCAAGTGTTGTTGGCAAACGAGGAGTGCATCAGGTAATTAAACCGCATTTGAACAATGATGAAGAAAAACTCTTGAAAAAAAGCGCTATGATGATAAAAGAATATTCAGATAAAATATTAAATGATTAAAGGGTTGAGATGAAGCTTTCTAAATTAATAAATAACATTAAGGTTGATAATAAAATAAATTTTGCAGACGTTGAGGTTTCTGGGGTTTCTTATAATTCAAAAGAAACAAAAAAAGGCGACTTGTTTGTATGTATTAAAGGTTTTGTTGTTGATGGCCATAACTATTATAAAAATGCGATTGAAAACGGAGCTATAGCAATTTTAACTGAAAAAGAGTTGCCCACAGATGTGCCGCAAATATTGGTTTGTGATACGCGTAGAGTGTTGGCAGATATTGCTGCAAATTTTTATGATAATCCTTCTGATAAACTTAATTTGATAGGAGTTACGGGAACAAATGGCAAAACAACCGTAACGCATTTGTTGCAAAAAATCTTGGAGGAACATCAGGAAAAAACAGCTCTGATTGGCACTTTGGGTTATAAGTTATGTTGTGCAGATAATTATAAGTCTGAAGATAGAACAACGCCACAAGCATTGGAGTTGCAACAGCTATTTAGGAGTTTTGTAGATGGTCATGCTGTCAAAAATGTGTTGATGGAGGTTAGCTCGCATGCTTTGGAGCAAAATAGAGTTGGGCGATGCAATTTTAATGGAGCTGTATTAACAAACTTAACACAAGATCATCTTGATTATCATAAAACAATGGATGAATATTTTAAGGCAAAAGCGATATTGTTTGCAGAACTAAAAGAAGGTGGCTTTGCAGTTATTAATGCCGATGACTTGTGGGCAGATAAGTTTTTGAAAGAGGTGCCTTTGGGTGTTGAGGTTGTAACTTATGGAATAGATAAAAAAGCTGACCTTATGGCAACCAATGTGGAGTATAATTCACGTGGAGCGAGTTTTGTTTGTGATTGTGCTTTTGGAAAACGCCACGTTGATCTTAAGATGAATGGCAAATTTGGGGTTTATAACTCTTTGGCTGCGATTGCTACTGCAATATCTATGGGTGTTGACTTTGATGTTGCAATTGAAGTTCTTGAAAATGTTGCAGGAGTTGCAGGGCGATTTGAGGTGGTGTGCAATCATCCTATGGTGGTGATTGATTATGCTCACACGCCAGATGGATTGGAAAATGCCCTTAAGGCAGCAAAAGAAATAATACCAAAAGGTGGCAAGTTAATTGCTTTGTTTGGCTGCGGTGGTAATAGAGATGTTACAAAAAGACCAATTATGGGAAAAATTGCAGAAGATATTGCCGATGTGGTTGTTGTGACAAGTGATAATCCTCGTCGTGAAGATCCCCAAACGATTATAGATGATATTCTAAGGGGTATGAGCAAAGAATGCATTGTAGAAATGGATAGAGGTGTGGCAATAGAAAAAATAAAAGAGTTTGCAAATCAAGATGATGTTATATTATTGGCCGGAAAAGGGCATGAAACCTATCAAATTTTGGCTGATAAAACAATAGAGTTCTCTGATAAAGAATGGGCAAAAAAAGTTTTTGGCTAATTTTTTTCAAAAAAAGGCTTGCTATTTAAAATAATCTATATATAAGGGCTAATATTGAAAAATATGTAGCTCTTCTTTTTGTGTAATCAGCGGAGTTAGACAAGCGCTTTGATGCTTGTTTTGTTTTTTAATTCGCGCTGATGAGAAATTTTGTTTCACATTAGTTTTATAAATAATTTGTAGGTCATATTATATGGCCTTGTTAACGTGTGAGAAATTTTATGGAAAATACAACTACAAAAACATTTGCAGACTTGGGTCTGTTAGAAAATATATTAAACTCAATTACAAAAATTGGTTTTGAAAAACCAACTCCAATTCAAGAGCAGGCAATTCCTGTTGCAATGGCCGGAAAAGATATCTTGGGCTCAGCACAAACCGGAACCGGAAAAACTGCAGCATTTGCATTGCCAATGGTTTGTCATTTGCTTAAGAACCCAGAAGCATCTGCTTTGGTATTGTTGCCAACAAGAGAATTGGCTGCGCAAGTTGTTGATGCAACTCGCAAAATGATGGGCAATGTTAATCATTTGAAAATGGCTTTGCTTATTGGTGGTGAGAGTATGGTCAAGCAGCTGCAAGATCTTAAGCGTAATCCAAAGATTATTGTTGGAACTCCTGGTCGTATTAATGATCACTTAAAAAGAAGAAGCCTAAAACTTAATAATACAAATTTTTTGGTTTTGGATGAAACTGATAGAATGCTTGATATGGGTTTTGGTATTCAGCTTGATGAGATTGTTAAATATTTGCCACAAGAGCGACAAACTTTGATGTTTTCTGCAACTATGCCAAAGAATATTATGGAGCTTTCAAAAAAATATTTAACTGAGCCAAAACGTATTGCTATTGGTGATGTGAATGCGGTGGCTGCAAAAGTAAAACAAGAAATTGTAAAAACAAATGATGCAACAAAATATTCTGACTTGGTAAAACAATTTGATGAACGTTCTGGCTCTGTTATTGTGTTTGTTAAAACAAAATTTGGTGCAGATAGATTGGCAACAAAAATTAATAAAGAAAGTGGACATACTGCAGATGCAATTCATGGTGACTTGAAACAAGCAAGGCGTGATAAAGTGATATCAAACTTTAGGGGGCAAAAATTTAGGGTGTTGGTTGCAACTGATATTGCTGCTCGTGGTTTGGATATTCCACATATTGAAAACGTGGTTAATTATGATTTGCCACAATGTCCTGAAGATTATATCCATCGTATTGGTAGAACAGGCAGAGCAGGGGCTGAGGGTATTGCAATTAATTTCTTGCGCCCACAAGATGGATCAAAATGGAAAGATATTTGCAAATTGTTAAATCCAAATGCAAAAGAAAAATCATATATTCATGAAAGCCC
>CAYJOO010000073.1:0-956 GCA_964371845.1 uncultured Azospirillaceae bacterium
AGACGAAATATATATTATGTCACACATTATAAACTAAAAAATTATGGCAAAGCAAAATTTGAAAACTGCACCATACCTACAAGGTTCTGTTGCAAAAGAAAAAATAATGAAAAAGCTTCCAAAAATTGAAGCAATTTCTGATATTAATTCGTTCGAGATTCGTTTGCGAGAATCAAGCGACACCTTGTACAAGGCATGGCGTATAAAGTTTGAAGGTGGTATTTATGCAATGTGTTGCATGGATACTGGCAAAGTCTTGCAATATACATCGCAAGATGTTTTATCTACAAAGCCTTTGGGTGATGAGATAAAGTATAAAGGTCAGAAGTACAAAAAACAAAAATTTGAAGGGCAAGCTCCCTTCTATTACAGATAAACCGCTGAGCGGAGTTTTTCTAATTGATGTCATTTCGTTGTTCACCCCCCTCTTAACCGTGATGGTCCAGAGGGGGTTTTTTATGCAAAAAAAAGACAGAGGTTGCGTCTCTGTCTTTTTTGTTTTTTAGGTTTATTATTTTGGCAATGACATAACAACTTTTAAGCCGCCTAGGTCTTTGCTGTCTTCAAGCTCTATTGTGCCGCCGTGTGATGTGATAATGTCTTTGGCAATTGAAAGCCCAAGGCCAACGCCGCCGGTTTCTTTGTTGCGGCTTTCTTCTAGGCGATAAAACGCTTTGAAGACATCTTCTCTTTTGTCTTTGGGGATGCCTGGTCCATCATCTTCTATGATGATGTCAACCATCTTAAAGCCGTGACGTTTTAGTTTGACGCTAACGGTTTGTCCGTATTTGAATGCGTTGGTTAAGATATTTGTTATTGCTCTTTTTAAGGCTTGTTCTCTACCTGTAATTGGTTTGATGTCTTCTGTGGTTGAGAACCTAATTAAAGCATTTGTTTCTCTTGATTTGTTGATTATTGATAAGATTGCCTCATTAAGGTCAACTGGAGAGTTTATC
>CAYJOO010000073.1:966-5029 GCA_964371845.1 uncultured Azospirillaceae bacterium
CTTCTATGTCTGAGATAAATTCATCTTTTTCAGCACCTTTCATGGCCATTTCAACAGAAAGTCTCATTCTGGTTAATGGGGTGCGAAGGTCATGAGAAACACCTGCAAGCATTTGCGTGCGCTCTGATATTTGTTTTTGGATGCGTTCCTTCATTTTTATAAAGGCAATTGCTGCTTGTCTAACCTCTTTTGAACCATATGGTTTGAAGTCTTTTCTGTCGCCGCCTTTGCCAAATTCTTCTGCAACTTGTGCAAGCTCTGCAATTGATCGAGACTGAGTGCGCACAAATAAGCCTGCTACAATAAACAATAATACTGAAGAGCCGGCCATCCAAGCAACAAAGCCAAATATTGCAGATTTGAATATTTTGCTTTCTTTCATCTTAAAGAGATATAGGCCAGAGTTGTTATCAATAAAGACAATCATATCTTTTGTTTTATCATCATGATAAATGCCTTTTACGTCATTAGGAAATCTTTTGTCTAGGCTCTCTTCTAAAAAGCCAAGTATAAGTTTGTTGCCTTTTGAAACTTTGTTTATTATTGTATGTTTTTCTGTATTTGTATAATAGCTATAGTCAATGCTCAATTCTTTTTTGGCAAGTTTTGAGATTTCTGTCTCTTTTTTTTGATTTAAGCTCATTATAAATGAGATGTCATCAACTACTGAGTTTGCAAATTGGCGCCCTACTTTGCCCCAGTTTGAGTCAAAAAACACGCCAATTGAAACAATTTGGACCAAAATTAATGGAATAAAGACAATTAACATTGTTCTGAAAAATAATGTTTTTGGCATAAATTTTAATTTGAAATATCTTAATGCTTTGTCTATTTTGTTTGGTAATTTTATTCTCATGGCTATCTCCTAGTCTATTAATAAGACATATCCTTTTGATCTGAGTGTTTGGATGTATCTTGGGTTTTTTGAGTCTTGTTCTATTTTTTTTCTGAGTCTGGTTATTTGAACGTCTATTGAGCGTGGGCTTTGGTTGGATCCTAATATTTCTGCCAATTTCTCTCTTGAAAAGACAATGCCTATTTTTTTTGCAAGCTCAAATAAAATATTTTGCTCAACTGGGGTTATGTGCACTGTTTGACCTTGCTTGTTTTTGAGTTCTTTTTTTTGTAGGTTAAAAGTGTGAGTGCCAATTGAAATTGTTTCTTGTATTGTGTTTTTGCGTACTCTTTTTAAGATATTTGAAATGCGCAGTATAAGTTCTTTTGGTTCAAAAGGTTTGGTTAGGTAGTCATCTGCGCCAATTTCAAGCCCGTTTATGCGGTCTGGGGTTTCACCCATTGCGGTTAATAATATAACGGGGGTGTTGTTATTTTGTCTGAAGTCTTGCAAAAACTCTATGCCTGTTTTTTTTGGCATCATTACATCTAATATAATAAGGTCAAACTGATACTCTTTGTTGAGAGCTTCTGCCTCAAAGGCATCTTTTGCGGTTGATGCTAAAAAGTTGTTTTCTAATAAATATCGCTCAAGTAAGGAGCGAAGCCTTGTGTCATCATCTACTATTAGAATGTGCTTTTTGTCATCAAACATTAGCTTTATCCTTTTTTAGGTGTTGCTTTCTTTTTTGGGCTTGTTGCTTTTTTCTTTGTAGGCGCTTTTTTTGCTTTTGAAACCACTGGCTTTTTTTTGGGAGCAGAAGTTTTTTCTTTTTGTTGAGGTGCCTCAGTTTTTTGTGGTTTTTTTGTTTCTTCTGATTTGATGAAGTCCATAGATTGTTTGAAGTATTCATAACCAGTGATGGCAGTTAAGCCCCCTGCAATCCATAATAAAACCTCACCAATTGGTCCCCACATATAGCCAATTAAGATCATTGCTAATGCAGTCATTTGAAAGCCAGTCTTCCATTTTGCAAGTCTTGTAACAGGCATTGAAACTTGAAAAGTTGATAAAAACTCACGCAAGCCAGATACTAAAATTTCTCTGCAAAGGATTACGACAACAGGGATATAGCTAATAGGAAGTACCAATTTGTTAACCAAAATGATAACAAGAGCTGCTGTTACTAATAATTTGTCTGCAATTGGGTCTAATAACATGCCAAATTTTGAAACAATTTTATATTTTCTGGCAAGATAGCCATCAAAATAATCTGTAATTGCAGCAATTATAAATAAAACACCAGATAAAAGCATCCAGATTGGTGATTTTATGTATATTGATAAAAAGATTACGGGAATTACTACAATTCTTGAAAGTGTCAATAAATTAGGCAGACTGAACATTATATTTTCCTTATAAAAGTCGTTATGTTTTAATAAAGTATAAAATGCTTTTTTTTATTATACAACAAATATAATAAAGTTATTATTTTTTTTGTTGACAAATAGAAGTTTTTTGACAAAAATGTGCGCTTGATATTAACTAATAACAAATAATTATGAAAAAAATGTTATGGCGCACAGCGCCAGATGCTGCAGAAATGTGCGCATCTCGCCTTGGCGATATTGCTAATGCTGATAAATATAGCGCAAAGCTTATGCGTATGTTTATTTTGGTCGATGGAGACATCGTCCTCCAATCTGTTGAGTGGGCGGTTAATACTCCAACAGGAGAAGTTTTGCCAATGCCTGCGACAAATCAATTTCCGCAAAGAAATTGCAAAATTTTATTTGAAGAAGAAGTTGTTTTTTCTGATGAAAAATTTGCACTTTCACAAATTGTGATGAAGCCTGTGATTGACAATGGTGTTCTCAAATACCTACCAATCACTGATGAACAAACAAGTTATGCAACATACACTAAAGACAATGGTCTTGTGTTGCAATAAAAAAAAGCTGGTTTTTAATTAAACCAGCTTTTTTGTTTTTTTATTATGCAATTGTTTTGCTTGCACGTTTTCTTTCATGTGGATCAAGAACTGTTTTTCTTAATCTGATTGATTTTGGTGTAACCTCTACCAGCTCATCATCTTGAATATAAGATAATGCTGCCTCTAATGGCAATTTGCGAGGTGGGGTTAAGTTAATTGCATCATCTTTGCCTGATGCTCTAACGTTTGTTAATTGTTTTGCTTTGGTTGGGTTTACCTCCAAGTCATTGGTGCGAGTGTGCTCACCAATAATCATACCAACATAAACAGGTACGTTTGCCTCAATAAACATTGGGCCACGGTCTTCTAACTTCCATAAAGAGTATGCGATTGCAGTTCCTGGTTCTGATGAAATTAATACGCCATTTCTTCTGCCTTCAACCTCGCCTCTGTATTCATCATATCTTGCAAATAAACGGTTCATTACACCTGTGCCACGAGTGTCTGTTAAAAACTCTGAGTAATAGCCGATAAGACCACGTGATGGAGCTTCAAAAATTAAGCGAACTTTGTTACCAACTTGAGATGGAATCATCTCTAATAAATCGGCTCTTCTTCTGCCCATTTTTTCTACAACAGCGCCAGAAAATTCTTCATCAACGTCAACAACAACTTCTTCAATTGGTTCAAATATTTTGCCGTTTTCGTCTTTTTTGATAACCACGCGTGGACGAGAGATTGAAAGCTCAAAACCCTCACGGCGCATTGTTTCAATCAAAACGCCTAATTGTAGTTCTCCACGGCCTGCTACTTCAAAGGCATCATTGTTTGCAGTGTCAGATATTTTTAAGGCAACGTTGCCTTCTGCCTCTTTCATTAATCGGTCTCTGATCATTCTTGATGTTACTTTGTCGCCTTCTTTGCCGGCAAGTGGGCTGTCATTGACTGCAAATGTCATTGCAAGTGTTGGAGGGTCAATTGGTTGAGCTTTTATTGCATCGTTAACATCTAATGCACACATTGTGTCTGCAACGGTTGTTTTTGTAATACCTGCGATTGCAACGATATCACCTGCTTGAGCCTCATCTAATGAAACGCGCTCAATGCCACGATATGCCAATATTTTAGAAACTCTAAAACGCTCTATTTCTGTTCCGTCCATGCTTAATGATTTGATTGTTTCTGCAACTTTAACTTTGCCTGATAAAATTTTGCCGGTTAAAATTCTGCCCAAAAACTTGTCTGCTTCTAGAGTTGTTGCAAGCATAGAAAATGGTTTGTTTGGAAAACAATGT
>CAYJOO010000074.1:0-4395 GCA_964371845.1 uncultured Azospirillaceae bacterium
TTTGCAAATTGTTAAATCCAAATGCAAAAGAAAAATCATATATTCATGAAAGCCCTTTTGATGTTTCTCCACTGAATGCAAATAATGGAGATTCTAAAAGAAAGCCAAGAACCGCTGGTGCGTTTGGCAGAAAAGGCAGAAAAGACAAGTTTAATAAAAACTCAAGAACATGGGAAGCTGCAGCAAGTGGTGGCACAAGTTCAAGACCTGTTAAAAGTGTTAGAAAAAGAAAAAATAGAAGATAATTTTTTAAGAGAGGCTTGGTCCTCTCTTTTTTTTGTAATTGGCTTATTAACTAAATTTAAACAACATTGAGTCAGTCTTTATTTAATGTGGGAGAATCGATATATGTATAAACGCGTTTTGATTAAAATTTCTGGTGAAGGATTGCTTGGCGAAAAGCAGTTTGGAGTTGATCCAGCAGTTATTAGTGATATTGCAAGACAAATCAAAGAAATTTCTGAGCTTGGAATAGAAGTCTGCCTGGTGGTTGGTGCCGGAAATATTTTTAGGGGAGCAAAAGATGCTCCAGAAAATATGGATCGTAGCGTTGCAGATCAGGTTGGAATGCTTGCAACGGTTATGAATGGGTTGTTTTTGCAAAGCGCAATAGAGGCTCAGGGCGTTAGTGTCAGAGTTTGTTCTGGTTTGGATGTGCCAAAAGTTTGCGAAAGCTATATTTATAAAAAGGCAATAAGCTATTTGCAAAGAAAAAGAGTGGTGATTTTTGCAGGTGGAACTGGAAACCCTTATTTTACAACAGATACTGGTGCAGCTCTTAGGGCAAGTGAGATGAAGTGTGATGCAATATTTAAGGCAACTCAAGTAGATGGTGTTTATGATGCCGATCCTAAAAATAACCCTGATGCAAAACGTTATAGTAGTGTTTCTTATCAAGAGGTTTTATCAAAAGGCTTGAAAGTTATGGATTTATCTGCTATAGATTTGGCCAAAGAAAATAATATTCCAATTGTGGTGTTTAAGCAAAATGACGAAAATGCATTGATAAACGCGATAAAAGGGATTGGTAAACAAACAAAGATAGGTGACTTATGACAGATTTTAATATAATTAAAAATGATGTGAAAACAAGAATGGAAAAGAGCTTGGATGCTCTTGATGTTGAGTTTGGAGGCTTGCGCGCAGGGCGTGCACATGTTAGCCTTCTTGATAATATAATGGTTGATGCTTATGGCTCTTTGACACCTCTTAATGCGGTGGCAAGTGTGTCTGTGTTGGACGCAAGATGCTTGAGTGTTAATGTTTGGGATAGAGCTATGGCAAAAAGCGTTGAGCGCGCGATTATGGAATCGGATCTGGGCTTGAACCCGATGAATGACGGGCAGTTAATTAGAGTGCCAATTCCACCACTTTCTGAAGAAAGACGTAAAGAGCTTTCTAAGGTGGCAGCAAAATATGCAGAAAGTTCAAAGATTGCTATAAGAAACATCAGAAGAGATGGTATGGATGCTATTAAAAAGTTGAAAAAAGATGGCGCGATATCTGAGGATGATGAAAAAAGACATGAAACTGAAGTGCAAAAATTAACCGATGAAGCTGTAAAAAAAGTTGATGAAGCATTAAGTCAAAAAGAAAAAGATATTTTATCAGTATGACAAATAAAAATTTAAGACATATTGCAATTATTATGGATGGCAATAGACGTTGGGCAAAAAAACAAAATATGCCAACTGATTTTGGGCACAAAAAAGGCTCAGAAAAAGTCGCTGAAATTGTTGAAGCTGCTGCAGAAGTTGGTGTTGAATTTGTTACATTATACGCATTTTCTACAGAAAATTGGGGCAGAGAAGAAACTGAAGTTGCTGGGCTTATGAAGCTTTTGAAAACATACCTTAAAGAAGATGTAAAAAAACTTATGGAAAAGGATGTTAAAATTGTTTTTATAGGTGAGCAAGATATGCTTGATAAATCTATTGTTAAGCAAATGAGAGATGTTGAAAACAAAACCAAGGATAATAAAAAGATTATGGTTTGTATTGCGCTTTCATATGGATCAAGGCATGAAATATTAAATGCAACAAAAAAAATTGCAATGTTGGCAAAAAATGGTGATATTGGTATTAATGATATTGACTTTCAGATGATGTCTAATGCCTTGTATACAAAAGATATTCCTGACCCAGATTTGCTGATTAGAACAAGTGGCGAGCAGCGTATTAGTAACTATTTGTTGTGGCAATTGGCATATGCCGAATTGTTTTTTACACAAACATTGTGGCCAGATTTTGGCAAAGAAGAATTATTAAGTATTATAAACTCATTTAACTCTAGGGAGAGACGATATGGCAAAAGCTAAAGCAAAAACGCAAGATGAAAAAAAATGCAAATTATCTTGTATTTGTGGTTCAAACATATTTAAGAGAATTGCAACATGCGTTGTTTTAATTCCATTGGTGCTTGCTGCATTTGCATATGGTTATCCGTTTGTAGATATAATGGTGTTTTTGATTGGTATGATGTTTGCTTATGAGTGGGCAAATATGGTTGAAAACAAAAATACATCATTTTATGCAATCACATATGCAACAATTATGGCAGCAGGGGTGCTTGGTTTTGATGTCTTGTTATACTCAATTGTGTTTATTGGTGCTTTGCTTTTGATGTTTGTTAAATCAAAAGCAGAAAAAAACAGAAAACTTTTACTGTTGGGATGTGTGTATGTTGGTTTTGCAATGCCTTCAATATTATGGTTGTATCAATATAGCCCAGCAGCGTTGTTGACATATATGATTATTATCTGGGCAACAGATATTGGTGCTTATATAATCGGCTCAAAACTAAGAGGTCCAAGATTGGCTCCTAAAATTAGTCCAAATAAAACGTGGTCTGGTTTTTTTGGTGGTATTTTGGTGTCTGTTTTGCTGGTTGGTTATTTGGCATATGCTTTGTTTGCAAACTCATCACAAGAATTGAGCGCAGGGGGAATTGTTTGGGCAGCTGTGCTTATCTCAATTGTTTCTGTATTGGGGCAGATTGGCGACTTGGTAGAAAGCGCTATAAAACGCAAGTTGGGTGTTAAAGATAGCTCAAACATTATTCCTGGACATGGGGGCATTTTTGATAGACTTGATAGCCTTTTGTTTGTAGTGCCTGTGTTGTTTGTTGTAAACATTGCAGTGGCATTCTTTGGTTTTTCTTTTTAAGGATTTTTATTGATGGAATTATTATCTAATATTTTTTATTATGTTGTGCCTTTTTTAATTGTATTGGGCGTTTTGGTTTTTGTTCATGAGTTTGGTCACTTTATTGTGGCAAGGATTTTTGGCATTAAAGTGGATGAATTTTCAATAGGGTTTGGAAAAAAACTTTTTGGTTTTGTTGATAAAAAACAAACAACTTGGAAAGTGTGTGCTATTCCTCTTGGTGGTTATGTTAAGATGTTTGGTGATGAGAATGCAGCAAGTGCAAATTCAGGTGCTGCAAATGCTTTGAGCGAAGAAGATAAAAAAGTTGCATTTGAGTTCAAGCACCCTTTTAAGAAGTTGTTGGTTGTTTTGGCGGGGCCATTGTTTAATTATATTTTTGCAATTTTGGTGTTTGCAGGATTGTTCTTTTTTGTGGGCAAGATTTATACGCCTTCAGTTGTGGGAGATGTTATGCCCGCATCACCAGCTTTTGAAGCCGGTATTAAAAAAGATGATCTTATAAAATCTGTTGATGGGCGAGAAGTTAAAACTTTTGATGAGCTCAGAAAAGAAGTTGCTTTGTCTGTTGGTGAAAAAACTAGAATTGTTGTGGATAGAAACGGCAAAGAAATTGTATTTGATATTGCCTTAAAGGAATTGCAAGATCCAAATATAAAACCTCAAGATGATGATGCAAAAAGAAAAATGTGGGGCGTTTTATCATCTCAGATAACAGCAAAAAACATTCAGTCAATGGGCTTTTTTGAAGCAATTAAAGAAGGAAGCATTGAGGCTTATGACATCACAGTTTTAACTTTGCGTGGTGTTGGGCAAATGATTACAGGCAAGAGAAGCGCTGAAGATGTTGGAGGAATTATTAGAATTGCTGAGATGTCTGGTGATGTTTCTAAAAACAAAAATATTGCTGACTTTTTAATGTTTATGGCACTTTTATCTGTTAACTTGGGTTTGATAAACTTGTTTCCGATACCAGTGTTGGATGGTGGTCATATTGTAATTTATTCTATTGAAACTATTTCTGGCAAAAAAGTTGGCGATAAGTTAAAAGAATGGCTTGCTAAATTTGGCTTTGCTATTATTATGACTTTATTGGTTTTTGCAACCTATAATGATATAATCAGATTTTTTAAATAATCGAAGGGGTTAGATATGAAAAAAATTCTTGGAACTTTGTTGGCATCAACTGTATTGGCATATTCTGCAAATGCAGAGGTTGTTTCTGATATTA
>CAYJOO010000074.1:4405-5005 GCA_964371845.1 uncultured Azospirillaceae bacterium
AACAGCTCTATCTTATTTGAACATTAATAAAGGAAGTAATATTACTGAAGCACAACTTGATGGGGCGCTTAAAAACTTGTATGCAACGTCAATGTTTGCAGATGTTAGTGTTGAGATGGATGGCAACGGTGTTGTTTATGTAACTGTGGTTGAAAACCCTGTTGTTAATGAAGTGTTTTTTGATGGTAATGACAAAATTGATGATAAAATGCTTGGCTCTGAATTGTATTTGAAACCCCGCTCAGTGTATTCAAAATCAAAAGTTCAAGAAGATGTGCAAAAGATTTTGGAGCTTTATAGACGTTCTGGCCGTTATAAGACAACTGTTACTCCAAAAATTATTAAGCGTGATCAAAACAGGGTTGATTTGGTATATGAAATCTCTGAAGGTGGCGTTGCCAAAATTGAGAGCCTTAACTTTGTTGGAAACAAAAGATATTCAGATTCTGATTTGTCTTCTGCAATTATGAGCAAGGAGTCAAAATGGTGGAGAGTATTGTCATCATCAGAAACTTATGATGCAGATAAAACAAATTATGACAAAGAGTTGTTAAGACGATTTTATGCGCAAAGAGGCTATGCAGACTTTAGGGTTGTATC
>CAYJOO010000075.1:0-4955 GCA_964371845.1 uncultured Azospirillaceae bacterium
TTGACAGTCAAGCAACAGCTCAAGAAGTTATTGCAAGACTTAATGATGGTGATGATTTTGTTGCTTTGGCAAAAGAATATTCTAAAGAACCTGCTGATTTGGGATATTTTACAAAACCAATGATGGTTCCTGAATTTGGTAATGCTGCTTTTGCAATGAAAAAAGGTGAAGTATCTAAACAACCAGTAAAATCTCAATTTGGTTATCATGTGATTATGGTTGAAGACATTAGAGATTCAAAACTTATGTCTGAAAAAGAAGTTGCACCACAACTGAAAGCAATGCTTACTCAAAAAACAATTGCAGAAAAGTTTCAAAGTTTGTTTGATGCAGCAAAAATAGAACTTTTTGATGCAAACGGCAAAAAAATTGAGCCTGCAAAAAAATAAAAATGTATAATATTTTTAATGATGGGCGGGCAATTTGCGCGCCCATTGTTTTTGGAGTTGTTGATGAAAAAAGATGATAGAATATGCCAAATGGCAAAAATGATTATAAAACACTCGATTAAAATTAAAAAAGGTGAGCTTATATATATTGAGGCTAATGGAAAAGATACGCTTTGTTTGATGGAAGAGGTGATTAAAGAGGCAACAAAAGCTGGTGCCGTGCCTTTTTATTATTTTAATGATGATGAGTTAATAAAATCTTTTCTTGAAAGTGCTAGTGAGGCTCAAATTAAAAAACACACACAGTTGCATGCAGATATTATGAAAAAAGCAGATGCATATGTGGCAATTAGAGGCTCTGATAATATTTTTGCAATGTCTGATTTGTCTGATAAAAAAATGGCAATGTACAATTCAATTTATGCGCAGATGGTGCATTTTGAGCAGCGAATCCCTCATACTCGTTGGTGTGTTATGCGTTATCCAAATGATACCATGGCAAGCTTGTCAAAAATGTCTACATCACAATTTGAAGATTTTTATTTTAATGCTTGTTTGACTGATTATAATAAGATGGAAAAAGCTCAAAAACCTTTGGTCAAACTGATGAAAAAAACAAATAAAGTAAGGATTATTGCCCCTGATACTAATATAGAGTTTTCTATAAAAGGGATTAATGTGCTGCAATCTTGTGGGCATAATAATTTGCCTGATGGCGAAGTGTTTACGGCTCCGGTTAAAAACTCTATTAATGGGCATATTAGGTTTAATACTCAAGCAATTGAAGATGGTGTGGTTTTTTCAAACATTTATTTGGAATTTAAGGACGGAAAAATTATAAAAGCAACTTCTGATGTTAATAATGATAAGTTGCAAAAAATAATTAATCTTGATGCAGGTGCTTCTTATATGGGTGAGTTTGCTTTGGGCCATAATCCATATATTAATCATGCAATGCTAGATACGTTATTTGATGAGAAAATTGCCGGATCTTTGCACATGGCAATTGGCAATTCTTATGATGATGCGTGTAATACAAACAAATCTTGTGTTCATTGGGATTTGGTGCAAATTCAAACCCCTGAGTATGGTGGTGGTGAGATCTGGTTTGATGATGTCTTAATCAGAAAAGATGGCCGCTTTGTAATAAAAGAGTTAGAAGTTCTTAATCCAGAAAATTTGGTTTAAAAAGTACTTGTAAACAACAAAAAGGTATGTATGATAGGCCTATGTCTGATTTGTATAAATTTTTAGAAGAGTTGCGTGATAAGGTTTCAATCGTTGATGTGGTTGGAGCCAGAGTTAAGCTAACAAAAAAAGGTAGAGAATATACTGGTCTTTGCCCGTTTCATAATGAAAAAACTCCATCTTTTACGGTTAATGAGCAAAAAGGGTTTTATCATTGTTTTGGTTGTGGAGCTCATGGAGATATTGTGCGTTTTGAGGTTGAGCAAAATGGTCTTGGTTTTATTGAAGCTGTTGAAAAACTTTCTGACCTTGCGGGGCTTTCAATGCCAAAGTTTAAGCCAGAAAATAAAGAGGCTTTAGAAAAAAGAAAATCATTATATGAGATTATGGAGCTTGCTGTTCAGTTTTTTGAAAAAGCTTTGTATCAAGAAGAGGGAAAACCCGCTTTGCAGTATCTATATGATAGGGGGTTTGGTGATGATATTTTCAAAAAGTTTAGGCTTGGGTATGCACCACTTAATAATAGATTGAAAGCATATCTTAATGCTTGTGAAGTTACTGAAAAAGAAATGCAAGAGCTTGGCTTGATTACAACCCCTCAAGAAGTTGGTCGCAAAACTTATGACTTTTTTAGGGATCGTGTTATGATACCTATTTTTGATAAAAAAACTCATCCAATTGCATTTGGTGGCAGGGTTATGGATGGCTCTGAGCCAAAATACTTAAACTCTCCTGAAACGCCAATTTTTAATAAGCGTAGAGTTTTATATAATATGAATAATGCAAGAGAAATTGCTTTTAAGTCAAAACAACTTATTGTTTGTGAAGGCTATATGGATGTGATTGCGCTTGATAAGTTTGGTTTTTTAAATGCAGTTGCTCCGTTGGGAACCGCGTTGACCGAGGACCAGATTTTAGATGCGTGGAAGATTGTTGCGGAGCCAACTCTTTGTTTTGATGGTGATAATGCGGGCACAAGGGCTGCAATGCGCTCTGCGGACAGGGCTTTGCCAATATTGTCTGCGGGCAAATCTTTGCAATATGTGTTTTTGCCAGATAAGTTGGATCCTGATGAGTTTTTGAAAACAAAAGGCTCAACAGAGTTTGAAAAATTTATATCTGATACAACCCCATTATTAAACGTTATTTGGAAAAAAAACATTACAAATGTTGAGCCAACTAGCCCAGAAAAAAAAGCCTTGTTGGAACGCAATGCCCTTAATGATGTGCAAGAAATCAAAGATGAAAGTGTGCGCAATTATTATCACAAGGCAATAAAAGATATTATCAGAGAAGAACTTGGTGGTTATAAAAAGAAGGGGCAGGGCAAAAAGGCAAATGAGCCCAAAAGTGTTGTTGCAGACTTTAAGATTGACTTTGATGAACACTTGTTAAAAAGCATTTTATCTATTATAACATTTGCCCCAGATTTGATTGGAAGATGGCAAGAAAAACTTGCAACGTTTAAGATCAGCAATCCTAAGCTAAAGATGATGCTTGATGATTGTTTGGAGTGCTTTAATAATCAAGAGGCAATGAAAACAGACAAGATTAAGGCTTTTTGGGAATATGAAATGCTGAATGAAAGAGCACCTTCTGTAGTTGAGCTTGAAAAAGAGCTTGAGGCAAAACTATTGGAAATTCAGATAAAAAAACTTGATATGGAAATCAAAGAATGTATGAGAATTATGGAAACTTCAGATGATATATCTGATGAGGTTTATCAAAAATATACAATTTGCAAATCTGAATATAATCAGTTATTAAGTTCTGTTTAATAAAACAAGTATGACAAATAGATGGCAGCGATAATGCCTGCCAAGTCGGCTAATAATGCACAAGATAATGCATATCTGATTTTTGAAATTTTAACAGCACCAAAATAAACCGCTAATACATAAAATGTGTTTTCTGTTGAGCCTTGAACAACTGCAGAAACAAAAGATGCAAAGCTATCTGCGCCATATGTTTGCATGGTTTCTATCATCATGGCTCTGGCGCCAGAACCTGATAATGGCATTAATAATGGAGTTGGAAGAGCGGGCATAAAGTCTGTATTAAATCCTGCAAATGAAAAAGCGTTTTCAAAGCCTATGACAATCAAATCTAATATGCCACTGGTTCTAAAAACTGCAATACCAACTAGCAATGCAACTAGATATGGAATGATCTTTATGGCAACCTCAAAACCTTCTTTTGCGCCTTGAACAAAGTTTTCATATACGTTTTGTTTTTTATATAATCCATAGGCCATAAAAGAGGCTACTATAAAAAATAATATTCCGTTGCCCAATATTGAAGAAAGCATAATTCTGCCTTGAGCATCAAGGCTTGAAAATGCCCATACAACCAATCCAACCAATAATGCATATCCACCAATATATGCGCCAACAACTTTGTTGAAGATATTAAGCTTTTGTTTGTATGCAACGCATAAAAACGCAACAATTGTTGAAACAGAAGTTGCAAGCAATATTGGCAAAAACACAGCCATTGGGTTTGTTGCACCCAAGTTTTGACGATACATTAATATTGTCATAGGGATTAATATAACCGCTGAAGAGTTTATGACCAAAAACAAGATTTGCGCATTTGAAGCGGTGTCTTTTTTTGGGTTGAGTTCTTGCAATTGTTCCATTGCTTTTAAGCCCATTGGTGTCGCTGCGTTGTCTAATCCTAAGATGTTGGCTGCAACATTCATAACAATTGATGATAAAGACTTGTGGCCTTGAGGGACTTCTGGCATGATTTTTGAAAACAGTGGTTGCAAACACTTGGCCACAACGTCTGTTATTCCTGCTTTTTGCCCAATGTTTAAGATGCCAAGCCAAAAGCAAAGCATTCCTGTTAAGTTAAGGGCCAAATAAAATGAGGATTTTGAGCTTTCTAAAATTGTGTTTGATACTTCATTTAATATGGCAAAATTGCCATAAAAAATGACCTGAATTGCAACAGCTATAAAGCTTGTTATAAAAAATGAGGCAAATACAATGTTTAACATAAATAATATAATATATTCAAAAGATTAAATAATGCTTAATTTTTGTTGTTAATAAAAGCAAAAAACACTTTATATTGAACATTCTTGGTATATAATCTTTGTTAACATAACCATGAACAAAAAGGATATAAAAATGGCTGGTAGCTTAAATAAAGTAGTATTAATCGGAAACCTTGGCGCAGATCCAGAGATCTCTACAATGAATAATGGCAATAGAGTTGCAAATCTTAGGGTTGCAACATCTGAGTCTTGGAAAGATAAAGCAACAAATGAAAGACGCGATAGAACAGAATGGCACAGAGTTGTTGTGTTTTCTCAAGGCTTGGTTGAGGTTATTTCTCAATATGTTAAAAAAGGCTCAAAACTTTATATTGAAG
>CAYJOO010000076.1:0-4817 GCA_964371845.1 uncultured Azospirillaceae bacterium
TATTTGAGAAAGAGGTCAATGTCTTTACTGACGTTGTCTACAATGCTCTTGCGAGCGGAACTCCAATTGTTGATGCATTAAAGCAGACAATTGAAAGAAGCTCTGAAGAGGCTCATAACTCTTTCGAGGATAGAATGTTCTGCAAGCAGGCAATATATCACATCGAGGAGAAGCTTAGATTAAAGAAAGCATTCAAGGCAGAAGCTATTTCTATTGCCTTTGACCCTCAATTTATTGAGGATGAGCGAATGTTTGAAAGACAGATTTGCCTAATGAAAAAGCTCATAAAAACAGAGCTTACGTTAGAGCAAAGTGAGGCTGTTATGCGATCATTAACCTCTGTTTTTGATGCAGCCTACATTAAAAACAAAAGCTCATTTGAGCTCCAAATGAGCCTGGCAAAGGAAATTTTGATCAAAAACCCAGAAAAAGCCGAAAAAATGGCGGTTTATGGGTATTTGAAAGAGGTTTTTTTGCAAACCAAGATCGTAAAAGGAGATACGATATCTCTTCTTTTCGGCCACAACTGGTTTAGCAAAGAAACGCTAGATCTCTTATTGGCAATTTATCCGGTGACGGTAAAATGCGGTAGCTTTGTTGTCGTAAAACAACAACTGGAGCTTATAATAGAGAGTTCTGAGGATGAGCAATCTATTGAATACGCAAAGGAGGCGTATGAGCTCTATAGCCAGCCGGTTGACTGGAGCAAGAATTATTAATTTTTTTTCACCCCTGCCTGATATTTGGCGGGGGTTGTTTTTTATATATAATAAAATCTGGCTTGACATTTGGGGCTTTGTAAAATATCTTCTTGATATAGCAATTAAAACAAAGGCTTTATTATGAAAAAAATCATCTTATTATCAATTTTTGTACCTTCTTTGGCGTTAGCCCAATTTGAGCTAAATGATGGCAATGTATCTGCATCTGCTATTGTTGAAGAACAAAAACAAGATAAAAAAGAAAACAAAAAAAGTTTTGATGATATATTTTCATTTATGGATTTTTCTTTTGGAAAATCAAAAAGTGCCGAGATTTCAAAAAAAGATGCAGACTTACCTCTTTTAACAAGGCTTGAAAATCAAGCAAAAAAAGGTGATGCTGAGGCGCAAAGCGCCCTTGGCTTTATATATCTTTATGGCGACAAGGAGCTTGATGTAAAGCAAGACTATAAAAAAGCTTTTGAGTACTATACATTATCTGCTGACCAAAACAATATTATTGCAACAAATAACTTGGCAAATTTGTATTACTCTGGCCTTGGGGTTGAAAAAAACAAAGTTGCTGCGGCAAAGCTTTTTCAAAAGGCTGCAACAATGGGCAACCAAGATGCGACTCTTAATTTGGCCTTTATGTATTTGAACGGGGACGGCATTGCAAAAAACCCAAAATATGCCATATCATGGCTTCAGAAAGCAGCAGAAAAAGGCAGCGCACTTGCCAAATATATGATTGGCATTAGTTATCATAGAGGATATGTGCTAGAAAAAAATTATAACAAAGCATTTGATAACATCAAACAAGCCGCAGATATGGGATATGATGAGGCTCAGGTATCTTTGGCTCAGCTATATATTAATGGCGAAGGCGCGCCCCAAAATTATGGCATTGCAATATCATTGCTTAATCAAGCCGTAAAACAAGACAACCTGACTGCAATGTATAATTTGGCAAACGTATTAAAAGCAGGGAGAATATATCCTCAAGATTTGTTTAATGCTCATATATTATATAACTTGGCTTCTGTTAGGGGGCAATATGATGCGGCAGCAAACAGGGCCCAGATTGAAAAAGATATGGACATCAAACAAATATTAGAAGCACAAGGACAAGCAAATGCTTTTGTGCCAATGCCATCAAAAACAACACTTGATATCAGAAAAACTTTTGGCACAAATTTGCAAGCTTTGATAAAAAAATAACGTTAACGTTTTTTTTATAAATTGTATGCAATACTCTGTGGCATGAAAAAAATTGCTCTAATCTTATTAACATTTTTGTTTATAAACAATGCTCACGCAAAGGTATCATCTATTATGATTGATGCCAAAACTGGTGATGTGCTTTCTTCAAGCAATGCTGATGAGCTTAGGTATCCGGCGTCTTTGACCAAACTTATGACATTATACATCACTTTTGATGCGCTTGAAAAAGGGCTTATAAAAAAAACAGATATGTTAAAGGTGTCAAAAAAAGCACAATATCAAGAACCATCAAAGCTTGGGCTTGTGGCTGGTGATACGATTAGTGTTGAAGATTGCATTAATGCGTTGATTGTCAAATCTGCAAATGATGTGGCAACAGTTTTGGCAGAAAACATTGGTTATTCTGAGGCAAATTTTGCAAAAACAATGACAGAGGTTGCGCATGCTTTGGGCATGAAAGATACAACCTTTAAGAATGCATCTGGCTTGCCAAACAAACAACAAAAAACAACGGCAAGAGATATGGCAATCTTGGGGGCTGCTGTTTATCATCATTTTCCAAAATATTATCCTTTATTTTCTCAAAAATCTTTTAGGTATAATAATATCACTTATAGAACGCATAATCACTTATTAAAAGACTTTGAAGGCGCTGATGGCATGAAGACTGGATACACAAGAGCCGCAGGTTTTAATATTGTGACATCTGCTTATAAAGATGGCAAAAGAGTGATTGCTGTTACTATGGGGCACAAAACCGCCAACAAAAGAGATAATAGAATCGCAAACTTAATGGCATCTGCATTAAACGTTTATGACGATGCAAAAAGCAAAACAAAAGATTTTGCTATTCAGGTTGGGGCATTTTCTAATTATGCAAAAGCAAAATCGCATGCAATGCAGGTCAACAAACTGATAAAAGGCGATGCGGATAATGTTGATGTTAAGGTTTATCAAACAGCCTCAACTGTTATATATCGCTCACAAATTGTGGGGTTTGCAAAAAAAGATGCGCATAACGCATGTAATCGTTTGAAAAAGTCAAACAAGTCTTGTATAGTTGTTGCAAATAAAACAACTAATGAGATGAAATTGGCTTATAATGACTCAAAATAAAAATAAAAAATCACACATAATTGTAGTAAGTAACGAAAAAGGTGGCGTTGGAAAGTCATCAATATCTATGCATTTGGCAATAAAGCTCTTGAATGAAGGCTTTAGTGTGGCAACGCTTGACTTTGATGGCGCGCAGGGTAGTCTTTCAAAATATATTGAAAACAGAAAAATGTTTTGTGATTTGTCTTCTGCAAAGTTGGCATCTCCAACACATTTTAGGTTTGCGCCAAAAGAGGCAAAAGGTGCGCATATGGCAGAGATATCTATGCTTGTTGATGAGGTGAGCAAAAAATTTGATGCAATTATAATAGACACCCCAGGGGGCAGAAACTATTTGTTTGACTTGGCGCATAGTTTTGCAGACACCCTCATCACCCCGATATCTGATAGCCTGATTGATTTGAGTGCTCTTGCAGATATTGACTATTTGACAAACAAAATAAAAAGTGTTGGGCACTATGCAAGTTTTGTGTGGGATGTCAAAAAACAAAAAGCAAAAAAAGGTGAGCATGGGCTTAATTGGATGGTGGTTGGCAACAAGCTGTCTTCTTATAATTCAAATAACAAAAAAAAGGTGTTTGAGCTTTTGGATAAGATATCAAAACAATATGGCTTTAGATATATTGAGGGGATGAAAGACAGAGTTATATATAAAGAGCTTTTTTTGCAAGGCTTGACGGTTTTGGATTTTAATAATGAAAAATTAAAGCAAAAGATGAGTGTTTCTCATTTGGCTGCCAAAAGAGAGATTCGCTCAATTGCTGAATTTATATGCCCAGAATAAAAAACATATTTAAAAGGGAAGGAGGCGCAAAATGCGCCTCCTCTATATTTTGATTTATAATAATTAAAACTTCACCCCTAGGGCGACCGTGGCATTGATGCCATATGATCGCTCTGCAAAGATGCCTGAGGCAGCGGCGAATGTTTCGCCTGTAACCTCTGCATTGATATACCCCTTGTTGCCAAGGAATACACGCATACCTAGGCCGGCACGCCACAAAGACGAATAGCCGCTGAAGTCACCTTGGACTTCTTTGGCTTCATCTAGCAATGGATGGTGATGAGCCACCATTCCATATTGGATAACGGCATAACCTTGGATAAGGTTTCTGCCTTTTTTATAGCGCGCCTCTTGGCTCTCGTGAGAGGCCCAGAAAATCTTGGCACCAGCGAGGAAGTAATCCCCGCTGTAGGTATGACCAAATAAGGTCATGCCATCACGATGCCCGAAGGCAACGTGTGGCTCCCACAAGTGGAATTTATAGCCAACAACGCCTTCGACGTTGTAGCCGCGGCCCTCGCCAGCGGAATAAATTCCTCCGCCAACTTGGGCTGTTAGACCATGACACTCAAAGGTTTCACCCTTTGAATAAATCAGAGCCATTTGCTGTTCGCGTGTCTCACACGCTTCAAGCTCAGCTCTGTCTATTTCTTGATTTATTCTGAAGAAATGACAGCTAGGAGTTTTCTCCTTGCCAAACTCTTGTGCCATTGCTATTTGCGCTGCTGCTAGCATAATGATTGCTAGCATTAATATCATTTTTTTCATGTTGTCGTTTTTTTATATCCCCCCGCTTGGTTTATAATTTTTATGCGAGGGGATGGATTTTTAAATTATTTTACGTGTACAGTTTTTGTTGTATATTTAGGATCAAATCCATAATTATACAATTTATACTGCAGTGTCTTTACGTGCGGGAATGCTTCATTTGAAGTCATAACTCCACGCTCTGACATTTTTTCTACAGAAACGTTTTTCAAGGCTGCGAAGTC
>CAYJOO010000077.1:0-562 GCA_964371845.1 uncultured Azospirillaceae bacterium
CAAAAGAGCTTAGAACTTTTGTTGATAGCATGATTACATTAGCAAAAAAAGGTGATTTATCAGCTCGTCGTCAAGCAATTGCATTTTTGCGTGACAAAGACGTTGTAAAAAAACTTTTCTCAACTTTAGCAGAACGTTACCAATCAAGAAACGGCGGATACTCAAGAGTATTAAAAGCTGGTTTTAGATACGGTGACTGCGCACCAATGGCTGTTTTTGAATTAGTAGACAGAGACGTTGCTGCAAAAGGTGCTGTTGACTTAGAAAGAGTTGCAGAAGAAAAAGCAATGATTGAAGCTTTAAACAAAGGTGAAGAAGCACCAGTTGTAAAAAAAGAAGCAAAAAAAGCTCCTGCATCAAAAGTTAAAAAAGATGCTGGCGTAAAAGTTAAAAACAAAACAGATAAAAAAGTAGAAGCAAGAATTAAAGCTATCTAATCTGTTTTAAGATAAATAAAAAAGCTCTGAATTTCAGAGCTTTTTTTTATTTTATTTACTAAAACATTTATCCTCAAAGTACAATGACCAACCTTTATCACAGCGCATTCGAGTTGTATCAGAAA
>CAYJOO010000077.1:572-4786 GCA_964371845.1 uncultured Azospirillaceae bacterium
AAGTTAAAAACAAAACAGATAAAAAAGTAGAAGCAAGAATTAAAGCTATCTAATAAGATTATCAACTATAAAATAAAAGCTCCTATAAATAGGAGCTTTTGTTTTTTAAAGTATAAAAAGATCAAACATCTTTTCTTGATGCAAATGCAAGCCCAATTGTGCCTTCATCCATATAATCAAGTTCTGCACCAAGGGGAATACCTTGCGCCAAAGTTGTTATTTTTATATTTGCATCTTTTAATTTTGATATAATGTAATGCGCAGTTATTTGCCCATCTATAGTTGCGGGCAGGGCAATAATTACCTCTTTTATACCATCATCAAAACGATTAAACAATGGTATGAAACTCAAATCTGCAGGCGTTACACCATCAAGGGCAGATAAAATGCCACCTAAAATATGATATTTTCCTTTATACAAACCAGCTCGCTCAATTGCCCACAAATCAGCAACATCTGCTACCACACACACAATTTTATCATCACGCTCAATATCTCCACAAATTTTGCAAACATCTGTTGTGTCATAATTCCCGCATATTTCACAAGTTTTAAGATTTTCA
The DNA here is from genome assembly GCA_964371845.1 of uncultured Azospirillaceae bacterium. Taxonomy (GTDB): domain Bacteria; phylum Pseudomonadota; class Alphaproteobacteria; order RF32; family CAG-239; genus JAWXUC01. The sequence continues at coordinate 1,136 of CAYJOO010000077.1, forward strand.
TTAACTTCTTGCAAACTTGCAATAAGAGGTATCATAATTTCTGATTTTTTCTTTAAGAGTTGTAGCACAATTCTTCTTGAAGACCTTTGTCCCAAAGATGGTAGTTTTGATATAATTTTAACTAATTTGTCAATTTCATTATTCTTCATTAGAAAGGCAATTTCATTCCGCCAAGGTTCATTCCGCCAGTCAAAGCGCCCATAGAATCTTTTGTTTTTTCATCAACTTTTTTCTTTGCATCATTAAAAGCTGCAATAATAAGATCTTCTAAAATATCTTTTTCTTCAACATTAATAAGGCTGTTATCAATATTTAATGCCTTCATCTCATATTCGCCATTTATAGTAACAGAAACCATATTACCACCAGATGCGCCAACAAATTCTTCAGTTTTAAGTTTTTCTTGTTCTGCCATCATTTTTTGTTGCATTTGTTGTGCTTGTTTCATTAAATTTTGCATATTCATCATTATTTTTCTCCTTGAGGTTAATATAGGTATTTTCAATAAATATTGCAAATATTTTCCACAAGATATAAACAAGCCTTTCAATATAAAAATCACTCGTTATGATATAATCCATGAGCATAAAACTATATAATGAAGATTTTTTTGAAGTGGTCAAAACCTTGAGTGATGCAAGTTTTGATATGATTTTTGCAGACCCTCCATATATGTTGTCAAAAACAGGAACAAGTTGCATAAATGGCAAATTGGTCAAGATCAACAAAGGCGAGTGGGACAAAGGCGGTGACATTTTGCAAGACTTTGAGTTTCATACACAATGGCTTAAGGAGTGCAAGCGCTTATTAAAACCCAATGGCACAATATGGGTTAGTGGCACATATCACTCAATTCATTCCTGCGGTTTGGCAATGATGCTTGAAAAATATCATATCTTAAATGAAATAGCATGGTTCAAACCAAATGCCGCACCAAACTTAAGTTGCAAATACTTCACAGCAAGCCATGAAACATTAATTTGGGCCAGAAAAGATAAAAAAGCCAAGCATTATTTTGATTATAACGCCATGAAAAACGGGCACTTCCCAAAAGATATAATCAAAAATGAAGGCAAACAAATGAGAACCGTATGGTCAATATGCCCTCCAGACAATAAAGAAAAAGCTTTTAACAAACACCCAGCCCAAAAACCTCTTGCTTTATTAGAGCGCATTATAACAGCCTCCACCAAAGAAGGTGATGTTGTTTTTGATCCTTTTATGGGTTCTGGCACCACAGGGGTTATATGCAAACAAATGAACAGAAGCTTTGTTGGCATAGAGCTTGATAAAAGCCATTTTGCACTTGCCAAAGAACGTATTGAAAACCAATTGATATAAATTTGTGCAAAACTCACAAAGCTTATAGACCCAAGAAAAAACATATATTAAAATACAAACCATGAAAAACAATGAATACATAGTACAAATGCAAAATGTTGGGATTCGCTATGATGGCGGATCAGAGGTTTTAAGCGATGTTAAATTATCACTTAAAAAAGGCTCATTCCACTTCTTAACAGGCAAATCAGGCGCAGGCAAAACCTCGTTATTAAGTTTGATGTACTTAAATCAAAAGCCAACCAGAGGACGAGTCGTCGTATTCAACCAAAATATCGCCAACGCCTCAAGAGACACATTATCAATGATGAGACGCAGAGTAGGGGTAGTTTTTCAAGACTTTAGATTATTAGAACACTTAAGCGCTTATGACAACGTCGCTCTTCCATTAAGAGTTTGCGGCATGAACGAGCATGAAATCCACAAAAGAGTAACCGAGTTATTAAGCTGGGTTGACCTCAAACGCAATATGTATGCAAAAGCGCAAACACTATCAGGTGGTGAAAAACAACGCATTGCAATAGCAAGAGCCGTTATCAATCGCCCAGATATTCTACTTGCCGATGAACCAACCGGAAACGTTGACAGTGATATCGCTCAAAAACTAATGAAGCTCTTTATAGAATTAAACAGAATAGGCACCACTGTGGTTGTTGCAACTCATAGTGATAGATTAATCAATGAATATGCCTTTCCAAGGTTGCACCTAGAAAACAAAGAACTTCATGTTTTGCCGCCCATAAAAGGAGGAGTATCATGATTGACAACCGCTTTTTGGCTCGCAAAAAAGAACTACCCTTAAAAGATGAAAAATCACAAGTTTTTCTTCAAATTATGATATCAATTGCAATATTTTTATTTGCAGTTTCTTTGGCTGGTGTTTTATCTATCAATGCAATGATAAAAAACTGGAATGAAAGCATCATCGGCTCAATGACCATTCAAATCATGCCAGTTAATAGCTTGGATAAAAAACAAGCAAAAGAAGACACCTTAACACATGCAAATAATGTTATAAAATATTTAGAAGAGATAAAAGAAATTCAATCAGCAACATTATTAGGTGAATATCAAATAAACAAATTGTTATCACCTTGGCTGGGAGATGCTGTTAACATAGACACATTACCAATTCCACAATTAATTGACGTAAAAATCAGAAATGGTGCAGAAATTGACTTTATTAAACTATCAGAAAGATTAATTGAAGTTTCTCCTCTGGCATCTGTTGATAATCACAAACTCTGGTTATCAAAATTAATATCATTTGCAGATGGTCTAAAAATTCTGGCATTATCTGTATTAATACTTGTTCTAGCAATTTCTTGTGGTGCAATATTTTATAGCACACAAACCTCAATGGGGCTCCACAAAAACATTATTGAAATACTTCATATCATGGGCGCCAAAGATGCATATATAGCACAACAATATTCATACAGAACGGCTATTGTTGGGGCGATTGGTGGCATTATTGGTCTAATATTTGCAATCCCAACCATATTTATCTTAAGCGGGCTTTCAAACACAATAGAAGGCGGCATAATCGCCCAAGCAAGACTTTCTCAAGGTGATTGGATTATAATATTCTCTCTACCAATATTCTCAGGACTTGTCTCAATGTGGACAGCTTATTTAACTGTCAAAAACAGGTTGCAAAAATTAAACTAATGAAAAAAACACTATTACTAATTATCACATCATACTTTATATTTTTTATAGCATTTGCACATAAAATAAATGCATACAAATCCGATAATTCTACCAAAACAGATGCCATAATTGTATTAACTGGCGGCAAAAACAGAATACAAGAAGGCATAAAAATGATGGATAACAACTTGGCAACAAAAATGTTTATCTCAGGGGTTAGCAAACAGACTTCAAAAAAAGACTTAAACATAAGCCATAACAAAGATATAGAGCTTGGATATGCCGCAACAACAACCTTTGAAAACGGCATAGAAGTAAAAGAATGGATAAACACAAATAACATAAAAACAATCAGACTTGTTACCTCAAACTATCACTTGCCAAGATCTTTGCTAGAGATAAAAAATCAAAATAAAAATATAAAAGTTATTGAAAGTCCAATTTATTCTGATAATATCAACAAAAGATGGTGGACAAGTCTTAAGACAACTTCATTCATTTTTATAGAATTTAATAAATTTATATATGTGTATATAAGGAATTTAATATGATATATATTCGCTCATTTATAGCAAACATTATTTTTTATTCAATCTTATTGCTAGGTGCACTTTTAAGCATTGCCTTCTCATGGTGGACACCAAAAAAATGGACCTA
>CAYJOO010000078.1:0-4777 GCA_964371845.1 uncultured Azospirillaceae bacterium
TTTGTGGATTTGCCTTATATTCTTTGCCATTTGTTGCATAGTTATATTTATTTGCAATGGTTTTCATTTTTTCAAACCAAGTTTGTCTGTCATCATTAATATCAAACATTGCAATATAATCTGCCACCATCTCTTGGTGGTGTTTGATTGATTTTATTTCTGCTAGTGCATCATTGCTTAACACAAATTCATCATCAAAAAAGTATGATATCTCTCTTAAAACATCAACATATTTTGCAATGTCTTTTCTGGAGTTTTTCTCTCCTGTACGCTCAATTGATAAAATTTCTTTTACATAATCTTTGTTTTCATCCATAAGTTTGAATAATTTTTGGTCATATTTGCTTGCCCACTCATATGTGCCATCAAATAATTCTTGTGCACTCATTCTTGCAACAACCTCTTTTGAAACACTGTCTAATTTTATAAAGTCAAACAATGCACCAGATGGAGAGAGTTTTTTTAAGTCAACTGCAAACTCTTTGTAGTCTTTATCCCAGTTTGCTTTTCTCCAATCTTCAAAGCTTGAGTTAATCAAATTTAATAGATATTCAATAACAGAAAGCCTTGGATAACCTGCCTCGTCATAATATCTGACATCTGCTTCAGGATCTTTTCTTTTTGAGATTTTTCTTTTGGCCCCGTCTTCCATTTTTTGGATTGTTGCTGTATGTGTATATTTTGGAGCCTTAAATCCCATTGTTGCAAACATTTGAATGTGCAATGGCAAAGATGCCAACCATTCATCACCCCCTGTTACGTGAGTTGTGCCCATTAAATAGTCATCAATTACATGTGCAAAATGATATGTTGGAAGCCAGTCCCCCTTCATGATTACAACATCAAGGTCGTTTTCTGGAAAAGTTATCTTACCTTTTAGGCCATCATCAACTGTAATTTTCTTCTCATAATTACCAGGGCTCTTAAACCTGATAACAAATTTTTCTCCGGCATCTAACTTTCTTTGGATTTCTTCTTGAGGAAAGTTTCTGTATTTTGCATATTGACCATAATAACCTGGGCGAACACCTTTTATTTCTTGCTCTTTTCTGATCAAGTCTAGCTCTTCTGGAGTTGCAAAACAAACATAAGCTGTGCCTTTGGCAAGCATTTCTTTTATGTATGCGTGATAGATTTCTTTTCTTAAAGATTGTTTATATGGGCCATAGTTGCCAACTTCTGTGCCATTGCCATCAAAGCCTTCATCTGCAATGATTCCAAAATTTGCCAATGATTGGCATAACAAATCTGTTGCACCTTCAACTTCTCTTTTTGTATCGGTGTCTTCTACTCTTAACATAAATACGCCACCAGATTGATGAGCAATGCGCTCGCCAATAAGTGCTCCATACAATGCACCCACATGCAAATAACCTGTTGGAGATGGGGCAAAACGAGTTACTTTTGCGCCTTCGCTCAAATTGCGTCTTGGGTATTTTGCCTCCAAATCTGCTGGAGTTGGTAGTGGGTTTGTAAAAATTTTATCTATATAGCTCATTATATTTCCTCTATTTTTTATTTATTGGCAATATAATAGAGTTTTATCTGAGTTGTCAAGTAATTATCTTATAACTCTTTGGGGTCTGTATTGCCCAGCAAAAATGATTTTTCTTTGCCATCTACAGCAAAAATCACAACAGAATGTTTGGCGTCTATTCTTCTGTATTCTATAACGTTTATTCTTTTATTGCCTGAGATTTTTTTGAAGAACTTGCTTTTGTGTTGCAGCTGGCCAAAAAATTTTATGCCATAAACACAAAGCAATAACAATCCTAATACAAACATTAATGCCAATATAACTTTTATCATTTTTGGTTCTCACTTTTTGCTATGTTATTTAAGTTTTCTGAAATTTGTTTGTTAAAGTCACTGAATATTTTTATGTTTTCTATTCTGTTTGAAATCTCATTGATATCAACTTTGTCACGGTCAAATTGAGAAGTAAGTATATCAAAAGTGCTTGAATACTTGCTGTCTTCAAACCATGGCAAAAACTTTGCCCTTACTCTTGCAAGAACGATATCTTTTTGGGCTTTTTTTAGGGCCATTGACCAGTCTAAGACATATTGAACTTGCTCGTCTGACATTGGCTTGCCTGCTTGTGGCTCATCTATTAAGTATTTGAGCTCTAATGATAGATTTTCATAATCCTCATTTAGCCAGTATATGTCTGACTTTAAGAGAGTTGCAAGTCTTGAATAATTGCCTTTTAGGATGTCTAATGCTTGATCATATAATCCCATTTCTTTATATACTCTTGCTTTTATTACATCTCTATAATTTTCTAAGTTTATTTGTGGATTTGGGATGTTTGTTTTTTCTAAAACATCTAATGCGTCATTGTTTAAGTTTTGGTATAAATATATTAATGCTAGACGAGTGCCAATTTTGTATTTTTGCTCATTTGTTATTGTATGGTTTGCCAATAAATCTTGAAGAATTTTTTTGGAATTATCAACCAAATCAACCGCAAAAAAACGATCTGCAACAGAGACGGCTATGTCTACAAACCTTGTGCTTTCTTTGATGATTTGCAAGTGCTCATTATATAAGCTAAGAGCTTTTAGTGCAGGTGTTTCATCTGCTTGATTATCTATATATAAAGCCTCAAACTGTTCTATGATTTTTTTTCTGACTGTGGCTTTTTGGTTTGCTGCAACAAGCTCATGCTCTTCTATCATGACTTGTATAGCATTGTTATAATCATGCTTTGCAATATATAATCTGGCAAGAGTGTGTAATATTTTTATCTTAAACTCAGTTTCTGACCATGAAAGTTTTATTTTTTCTAATTCTTTTATGGTTTCATCAACTTTTTTTGCTTTGATTTCATACTGCAGTATTGCTGCAGCAAGCCTTGCATATGCTGAGTATTTTTGTGATGGATGATCTATAATTTCTTGATATCTATCCAAGGCATCCTTTGGATAACCTTGAAGTGCCATGTTTTGTGCACTAAGATATAAAAGTATTGGCATTAATGAAGGCGTGTCATTTACAGATAGCTTGATGATATCAATAAAGTTTTGTGCTCCAAGATCATCTCTGGCGTTGATTGATGTTTGTGCGGCAATCGCTGCTATTTTTATTTGAATATCTTTTGGATATTCTTTAATAACTGGGGCATAATCCAAAAATGTTTGGTCATATGTATATGGATTAATAGAAGCCTCTACCAAGCGTCTCCAAAAAGATGCGCTTGGATTGTTTTGTAAGTCATTATATGAAAGATCAGAAAGAGCTTCTTGGTAGCGACCAGACAGAAAGTTGGCGGCTCCTCTAAGACCATATACTTGATGCTTTTGGGCTTCTGTAAATCCGTTTTCTTTTATCATTTTGTTTAATAATGATAATGCCTCAACTCCCATTGCTTTTGCAACATAATATTTTGCCAGTTGAAACTCTGCTTTTAACTTTAATTTGCCAGTTGCTTTTTTGATGTCATTTTCTAAGAACTTTTTGGCGTTTAAGTATTTTTGATCAAGCAAAGCTTGTGGCACTTCCAAGTCAAAAACATTTCCCAAGTCATCTTGCTGATTTAATATTGACAATCTTTGAAGCTCGTCTAAGTTTTCAGAAACACTCAGGCCACTATCAAGACTTTTGATTGATGCACCATCGTTGCTTCTGATAACAATAACATCATCATTTTTTGGCACGATTGCAAAACCTTGTACTGACTTTAAGATATTAAAATCAACAAAGCTAAACTCTCTTAAAATGCCAACAGAGCTAGACAATGCTGGATCAACTATAATATTATCACCAATATCTGGATCTATGATTGAAATTGGCTCTGCAAAAGAATCGTTTTCTATAAAAATGTATGGTCTGTCTAAGCCATCTTTTCTGATTTGAGTTTGAAGCTCTTGTATTTTATATTCCGCTTTGCCTTCAACAAAATCAACAATCCACAAAAGGCCTTCTTTTCTGACGTGTGGATTTATGTCTTGTTTTAATTTTATTCTGATAACTGTGGCTTTTGAATGGGGAATCGCTAAAATTTTTGGATTAAATATTTTTAAGCTTTTTTCTATATGTGCTATATCTACTGCTTTTCTTCTGTTGAAAACAAGCCAGGTATATTCATCCCTTTGAAAAACAGCCATTGAAACAGGATCTGTCCAGGCAAAGCTCAATGATGCAACTCTTACAGGAGCAGCTTTTGCCTTTGGATTAATAAAGGCAAGTGATAAAAATAAAATAAAAACTATGTTAACTAATGTTTTCATTAATTATCAAGGGCTCCACTTCCGGCTAATTTGACCGTAACCTCTTTTGCGACCTTTGGGTTCATCTGAGCAAGTATTGCAGATGAACTAGAAGGCTTCATTGATGATAATAACATGACAAGAATATCCATATCTAGGCTGTCAAAAATTTGAGCTGCGTCTTTGGGTTTCATGGCTGTATAGACCTTAATTAAGGTTGAAACTTTTTCTTTTTCTTGGCTGTTATATTTGTTTACTAGATCAGATAGGCGTTTTTCATACTCTTTCATTTGCAAAATTTTTCTGTCAATTTCTTCTGCTGCCACGTTTATTTGAAAAGATCTTTTATCAAGTTCTTTTGCTTTGGCTTCTAAGACTTCTCTTCTGGCAGCCAAATCTTGTAATATTTCAACTTCTGCTTTTGAGAAACCATCATCAGGATTTTTGATGCTTTCTAAAACGTTAAAACTTTCATCTTGTGATTTGGGCTCAGATTCCATATTAAAATCTCTTTTTAATATGGAGCCAACTTTGATGGCAAACATCAACAAAGCACAAATAATTAA
>CAYJOO010000079.1:0-4775 GCA_964371845.1 uncultured Azospirillaceae bacterium
CGTGGCTTAAACCAAATTGGCTTAAAAAGAAATGGTTTTTCATCAGAGCAAGTAAAATCTATCGTTAGAGCATATATGTTTATATTCAAAAACAACGAGGCAACATTCTCAGAGCGCTTAGAACAAGCAAAAACAAAATTTGCTGACAATGATTTAGTAATGGAGCAAATCAACTTTATGGTAGAATCTCAAGTGGGTCGCCGTAATATTATGAAGCCTTCAAATGACTAAACTATGTATCATTGCAGGGGGAGGCTCCCTCCCCCAACAACTAATAACTCACTGCACCAATACTGGTAGAGAGGTTTTTGTTATTGCAATTGAGGGCAACGCAGATAAAAACATAAACCTAAATGGCATAGATCATATATGGATTAAAATTGGCCAAGCTGGCAGTGGTTTTGCAAAATTAAAAGAAAAAAAAATCAACGAGCTTGTTATGATTGGCACCATCAAAAGACCAACAATCAAAGACCTTGTTCCAGATCTTAAAACTGCCAAGTTCTTTGCCAAAATTGCATTAAAATCTTTGGGCGATGATGGCATCTTAAGAGCCCTTATCAATGAGTTCAAACAAGACGGCATCAGAGTTATTGGCATCCAAGATGTTATGCCAGACATTTTAATAAAATCAGGAGTTTTAGGCAAACACAAGCCAAACAAACAAAGCCTTGCAGACATAAAAAGAGCACTAGAAGTTGCAACACAATTAGGCAAACTAGATGTCGGTCAAGCTGTTATTGTACAAGAAGGCTTAGTCCTTGGTGTTGAAGGAATTGAAGGCACAGGAGAACTAATCAAGCGCTGCGCAGAATACAAAAGAAAAGGCCAAGACGGAGTTTTATTAAAGCTCAGAAAGCCACAACAAGATCTTAGGGTTGACTTGCCAACAATTGGCCCAAAAACAATTGAAGACGCACACAAATACGGCCTAAAAGGAGTATGCCTTCATGCCGGAAACGGCCTTATAGTTGATGAAAAAGAAACCATAAATCTTGCAAACAAATATAAAATATTCTTAATGGGGATTGATCCAAGTGAGCACCAATAAACTAAAAATATATTTAATTGCAGGCGAGCCAAGTGGAGACCTCTTAGGCTCAAGATTAATCAAAGCATTTAGAGAAAAAACAAATAATAACGTAGACTTCTTTGGGCTTGGCGGTGATACCATGGAAAAAGCAGGATTACACCCATTGTTTGATATATCAGACCTTGCAGTAATGGGCTTGTTTGAAGTAATCCCAAGTATCCCAAAAGTATTAGGGCGCATCAAAGAAACCGTAGAAGACATAAAAAAAACAAAACCAGATGTTATCATTACAATTGACTCATGGAGTTTTTGTGCAAGAATTCACAAAGCCTTAAAAAAACAAAAAATCAACATACCTCAAGTACATTACGTTGCGCCTCAAGTTTGGGCCTGGAAAAAAAAGCGTGCAAAAACAATGTATAAATATATCGATTTGCTATTAACGCTTTTGCCATCAGAGCCAAAATACTTCACACCATACAACCTAGATACCAAGTTTGTAGGTCATCCGGTTATTGAAAGTGATGTTGTTAATGCAAGCAAAGAAGATTTTTACAAAAAATTTAAGATTGAAAAAAACAAAAAAATCATAACAATTCTTCCTGGTTCCAGAAAAACAGAAGTAACAAAACTGCTTCCAATATTCATAAACGTTGCAAAAAAATTATCACAAAAAAACAACAATCTCGTTTTTGCGCTACCAACTGTTAAAACCGTATCAAAACTAGTAAAAGCAATAACAAAAGAATGTGGCTTAAACATTATTATCTTAGATACAGAAAAAGACAGATATAACGCATTTAAGGCTTCTGAATTTGCAATTGCAGCATCTGGCACTGTGGCTCTTGAGCTTGCTATTGCCCAAACCCCTCACCTTGTAGCCTATAAAGTATCAAAATTAACTGCATTTATAATCAGAAAAATTGCCAACATAAAGTTTGTAAACCTTTCAAATATTTTATTAAACAAAAAAATCATACCTGAGTTGTTACAAGAAGAATGCAATGAGGATAAAATTTATAAAACATCACTTGAGCTCTTAAATAAAAAAAAGTTATACGAATATCAAATATCTCAATTTCCAGAAATTAAAAAGGCTCTAGGTTTTAACACCCAAAGCCCTTCAAAAAATGCAGTTGATGAAATATTAAAAATTATATCTCACTAAGAAGTCTTTCTCTATTTTGTTTATATAATTCAAGAGATTCAACAACAATTCTTTTTGCATCATCAACATCCAAAAAGCTTTCAATTGTCACCTCTTTATTTTCCAGAATTTTATAGTCTTCAAAAAATCTTTGAAGCGTCTTTAACATATGTGGAGGCAGTTGAGATATAGATGTATAGTGACAATACTCAGGGTCATCAATGTGCACAGCAATGATTTTGTCATCAGCTTCACCTTGATCAACCATTTTCATAACGCCAATTGGTCTCACTCTCATCAAAGATAGTGGATCAACTTTTTCCTGACACAATACCAATACATCTAGTGGGTCATTATCATCACAATAAGTCTGCGGAATAAAACCATAATTTGCAGGATAATGAACAGAAGAATAAAGTATTCTGTCAACTTTTAACATACCACTTGGTTTATCAAGTTCATATTTTATTTGTGAGCCTCTTGGCACTTCAATAATTGCAACAAGTTCTTCTGGTGCGTTATCGCCAACACTCACACTATGCCATGGATGAAATTTCATTTTATTTTTCCTTTACTACCAATTTTAGTTTCTTCGCCTTTTATCAATCTTTTAATGTTGCTATGATGTCTTATAATAACAAGCAGCGCAATTGCCAAATAACATATTGCATATTCATGCGTTGTCAAGAAAAAAGCAAATATGGGTGTTGCAACACAAGCAACCAATGCCGACAAAGATGAATACTTAAAAGTAAATGCCATAACAAGCCACACCAACAAAGCAAACAAAGCAACAACAGGCTGCGTAAATAATATAAAACCAAATGTTGATGCAACACCCTTGCCACCCTTAAACTTTAACCATATCGGAAAATTATGCCCTATAACCGCCATAGAGCCAGCCAACAAAGACACAGAGACATTAATACTTTCTGGTGCAATATACTTTGCAAGAATAGCCACTATACCGGCTTTTGTTGCATCCAATACAACAGTTGCAAGAGCCAAATCTTTACGCCCTGTTCTTAACACATTAGTAGCTCCAATGCTTTTTGAGCCAATTTCTCTAACATCGCCAAGGCCAGCCATTTTAACCAAAACTAAACCAAATGGAATTGAGCCTACAAAATATCCAATAAGCGCCCATAAAACAAAAATCATAGTCATAATTATCTCCTAAAATATTTGTTTTGATAATATATATTTTTTTTATATTGTAAAGAAAAAACTCCCGTATCAAAATACGAGAGCTTTTGTGTTACTCAATAGAACTCAGAATTTCACCAACTGCAATTTCAGCGCAATCCGCATCCTTAATGTATACAGAAACCACATCCCCCGTATTTACAGGGAGAGCCGGGTTATGTGCAACTTTAACAAGATCGCAAACATACTTACAGCTTTCTTCCTTATCAGGGTTAAAAATAAACATCTCATCCCCCGAGCTCAAAACTCCATGCTCCACAACACATTTCAAAAATGGTTCTTGCAAAGGCAAGTTAGAAACATCAATAACACGAAGAACAAATTTCTGCTCATACCTGTTTTTGTTATAAAAGCTTTTCTTGGCTTTATAAAAACTTTCAAGCCCTTCTTCAAGAGTTGTTGTTGGCTTCAGGCAAAGATTTCCTTCTCCAATAGAAACATTGACCGATAACTTTGCATTTTTTGCATAATCCAAAAGTGCGGCTATCATTTCTTTTTCAGTTTTTTTCATAACTTAAATAATTTGATTAATAGCTATATTGTCAAAATAAAAATATGATATTTTTTATCATTGTCAAGAAATAAAAAGCATCATAACCATCACAGAAAAAGTTATAGAACTTTAGCAAAAATTTTTATAAATAATAGAGTTGTTAAAATTTAAGAAATTAGATTAATACGACGATAGCCCAAATAGCAAAAAAACAGCGCTTCACAGAAACGCTGCAGAAAATAGTTTTAATTAGGCTAGTACGCAGAAGGTCTGCGACGTCGTGTACAACCAAAGCGTACACGAGGAGCAGACCTTCAAGTAATAGTCAAATAAAATTATTTGATAATTTTTGCTACCACACCGGCACCTACAGTTCTACCACCTTCACGGATCGCAAAACGTAAACCTTCGTCCATTGCAACTGGGCAAATTAATTTTGCTGTCATTGTAATGTTGTCACCTGGCATTACCATTTCTGTTCCAGCTGGAAGCTCGATAGAACCTGTAACGTCAGTTGTTCTGAAGTAAAATTGTGGACGGTAGTTAGAGAAGAATGGAGTGTGACGTCCGCCTTCTTCTTTATTTAAAATATAGCACTCACAAGTGAATTCTGTGTGTGGAGTAATTGTGCCTGGAGCAGCTAATACTTGACCACGTTCAACTTCTTCACGTTTTGTACCACGAAGTAATACACCTACGTTGTCACCAGCTTCACCGCTGTCTAACAATTTACGGAACATTTCAACACCTGTACAAGTAGTTTTTTGAGTGTCTCTAATACCAACAATCTCAACTTCTTCACCAACATTTAATACACCACGCTCAATACGACCTGTTACAACTGTACCACGGCCTGAAATTGAGAACACGTCTTCAATTGGCATCAAGAATGATTG
>CAYJOO010000080.1:0-4775 GCA_964371845.1 uncultured Azospirillaceae bacterium
TCTCCATTCTGCCACATAAAACTTGAAATCACCTTTTTAATATGGCGATAAAAAAGCCATCAGAATCGGTTGTTATTGGGTTCATCTCTAACATTAATTCATTGCTGCTTGGATATGGGGTTTCAAACTTTTTGTTCCAAATATCTTTTATGTTTGCAAGCTCAAAGTTGGGGTTGTTTTTTATGAAGTTGTTTATAATATTTTCATTCTCATCTTTTAAGATGGAGCATGTCATATAAATGATTTTGCCACCAGATTTGACTTTGTTTTTTGCTGTATCTAAAATTTCTTTTTGTATGCTGTTTAAGTGTTTTATAAAGCTTTGGGTTAATCTTAGTTTTGCATCTGGGCTTCTTCTGAAAGTGCCAGTGCCAGAGCAGGGGGCGTCTATGATAAAAGTGTCAAAATCGGCATCATTGACTTGTGGTATTAGATATATGTTTTTTGCATTAAGGCGGTGCATGCGAGGCTTGATGTTCTCTAATCTTTCACGATTTATGTCGTGAACCATTATCTCTCCTTGGTTGCTTAATAAATATGATAATGTTAAGGCTTTGCCGCCAGCACCAGCGCAATAGTCTATGACTTTTTGATTGGGTTTGATGTCCATTAATATACAGGCGATTTGCGAGCTTTGGTCTTGAACCTCAATAATGCCATCTTGATATGTCATGCAGTTGCCCAATACAACTCTTTTGTCTGAGCGAATGCCAATTGGAGAAATTGGTGCTTTGTAAAACTCTAATCCTTCTTCTTTGAGTTTGTCTAAGGCCATTTCTTGTGACTTGATGTTTATTCTAAAGTCTGCTGGGGCTTTTTGGTTGAGTGCTTTTGCCAAGCTTAAGTCGTTTATTTTTTCAAACAGCCATTGTGGCATTTCTGCCTCTACCCAATTGGGGTATTGGCTTTGATTTAATCTTGCTAATATGTTTTGATCTTCTTGCGTTAATGCTCCGAGGCCGTATTGAGTGTCTTCAAAAAGCTCTAGTTTTTCTTTTAAGTGAACAAGTAACAAGTGCCTTGGGCTCGATGAGTTTGCCTCAAAAGATAGCTTATAAAAGTTTCTGATTATGTGCCAAAACTCTTCTGATATAAAGCGTCTGTCTGATGAGCCAATGTATTTTCTTGACTTAAGGTATTGGTTTATGATGTTGTCTGCTGGTTTTTTGGAGTTTAAGACTTCTTCTAAAACTTCTAAAACGGCTTTGTATTTGGCACTTATTTGCATTGGAATCTCCTTATTTGCAATATAAACCTTTACAAACAATTTGGCAAGGTTATAATCTTGTTATGGTTGATTTTATAAAAATATTAGAAGATGAAGACGGGATGCGTTTGGACAGGTGGCTGTTTAAGAAGTATCCGGCTTTGAATATTGGGCAGGTTAACAAACTTTTGCGTACAAAGCAAATAAAGGTTGATGGCAAAAAAGCAGAGGCAAAAACAAGAATATCTTGCGGGCAAGAGGTTAGGGTGCCGCCATTAAACTTGACTGAAAAACCAAAAGAAAAACAAAACCAGCCATCAAAACAAGATGCAAAAAAAATCATTGATATGATTATATATAAGGATAATGACATCATTGTCTTAAATAAACCATCAGGTCTTGCAGTGCAGGGTGGCACAAATACAACAAAACATATTGATATGATGCTTGATGCGTTGAAGTTTGAGCTTGATGACAAGCCAAAATTGGTGCATAGAATTGATAAAGATACTTCTGGTATATTGGTTTTGGCAAGAACCAGAAAAAGTGCTGAAAATTTGACGGCAATGTTTAAGGAGCATAAAATTAAAAAAACGTATTTGGCTTTTTGTATTAATACTCCAAAGAATAATAAGGGTGAGATTAAAACACCTGTTGATGGAAAGCCAGCAAAGACAGAATATAAAGTGCTTGAAAGTGTTGGCAAGTTTTCTTTGATTGAAGCAAGCCCCTTAAGTGGCAGAAAACACCAAATTAGAATCCATCTGACGTCGATTGGTTGCCCAATATTGGGTGATGATAAGCATTTTGAAGGGACAGGGCGACAAAAGTTTTTGGAGTTTGATGACAAATTGCACTTGCATGCCTTCAAAATTGCTTTTGGCAAATTATCTATAAAAGCTAAGCTGCCAAAACATTTTATTAAAAGTCTTAATAACATAGGAGTAAGAGAAAATGAAGTTTCTTAAAGGATTGTTGATTACAATTTTTGTTTTGCTTATAGTTGTTGCTGTTGGCGGCTATTTGTTTTTGAAAAATTTTGATATAAATAAATATGTTCCTTTTATTGAACAAAAAGTTGAGGATAGCATTGGGCGTAAAATTGTTATTGGCAATGCATCTATTAAACTATCATTAATTCCGACGGTTGTTGTTGAGGATGTTTATTTGTCTAATGCACAATGGGCAGAAAAACAAAATATGGTTGAGGCAAAAAAAGTGGAACTTCAGGTTGAGGTAATGCCTTTGTTGCAAAAAGAACTTGTGATTAAAAAATTTGTTGTTGATGAAGCGCAAATATATTTGCAAACAGATGCAGACGGCAAGGGCAATTGGGTTTTTGATATGCCTACAAGTGCTGCAAAAACATCATACAAGTTTGAGTTGATAGCGTCTGCTCATGCTCAGGTTGCAAATGAAGTTGCAATTCCAAATATTGGTTTGGAGCATATTGCAGTTAATAATAGCGTGGTTGTGTTTGATGCTCATACTATAGACATTAAGTCTTTTGACTTGTCTATGCCAGATAAAAACAGCAAGATTCATACAGCGTTTGATTTGGCATATAATGGTGAGAGCATTGTTGGAACAAGTGTTTTGGGCTCAGTAAATGAGCTGATGAGTGCTGCACAGAAATATCCTCTTGAAGCAAAGATTGTTGCCAAAGGAATAAATGCTGATTTTAATGGGGTTGTTGTTGATGCTTTGCAAAAAAATCCTTCAGTTGAAGGAGCTATAAATGTTTATAATCCAGCAAGTAATATGAATTTGCCAGAAGTGTCTTTGAGTGCAAAAATTAAAGCTTCTGCCAAAATGTTTATTGCCGATATTGATGCATTAAATGTGGCGCAAAATTTGGTTACAGGCAGGGTTCATGCAAACCTTGAAGGCAAGCCTTTTGTTGATGTGTTTGTGGCCTCTGATTTGATTAATCTTGAAACATTAAGAACACCTGAGCCTTTGGCTTTTGATATCCCTGATTTTATATCAACAGCAAATGCAACCGCTTTGGTGCCTGCTACTCCAATAGATTATAATCTCTTAAATGTTATTGATGGAAAAGCAACTTTGCGCTTGGCAAAACTTGTTGTAAATAAAGATATTACCTTGGATAATATTAATCTTGTTGCAAATGTTAATAATGGAGTTTTGTTATTAAAGCCTGTTGAGTTGAGCATTGGCGATGGCCATGTTTTTGCAACCGCAAGTGTTGATGCAAGTGTTCAGACAATTAATGCAAACATCAAATCTGAAAACATAAAATTGCAAGACATAAACAAAGAATTTTTGATAAAAGATGCAAAAGATTTTGGAATTGTTAGCGGTGGTGTTATAGATGTTGATGCCAATCTTATAGCAAAAGGGGCAACAGCAAAAGAACTGGTTGAAGGCTTGAATGGCAGAGCTATTATTATTGCAAATAAATCTATTGTTCAGACTGGTAAGACAGCGTTTTTGGATGGTTTTTTGGGAACGATCTTAAATGCAATCAAATTAGGAAATGTTGAAAAAAACAAAGAGCTTGATATGTCTTGCGCAGTTATAAACTCTGATATTAAAAATGGGGTATTAAACTTTAATAAAGGAATTGCGTTGCAGTCAAAAGATATTAGTCTTGTTGCAGATGGCTATGTTAGTTTGGGGAATGATAAGATTGCTCTTAATTTGCACCCTTATACAGAAGATATTGCAAACACAAGTCTGGCAACATCCTTGGGTGGTTTATTAAAGCTTTCTGGCACCATCCAGAAACCAACAGTCGCACTTGATGAAAAACAAGCAATTAAAACAATTGTAGGCGTTTTGGCAACAGGTGGAGCATCTTATGTTGGAACTCAAGCAATTGTGGATTCTGGGAGCTCACCTTGTTATACAGCGTTGCTTGGCACAGGAATGCAAGATCGTTTTCCAAAACCAAAAGCTGCGGCACAAGTATATGATGACAGCGCAAAAGTGGTTAATGAAAGTGCAAAAGCTGTTGGAACCGGAATTAATAAAATTGGCGAAAGCACAGAAGATACGGTTAAAGCGGTTGGCAACCTCTTAAACAATTTTTTGAAGAAGTAGTCATCTGATTAATATTTGATATAAAGCAAAAACCATTAGAAAGTAATCTAATGGTTTTGTTTTTTATTTTAGGGACTTTGCTTTTTTGTCCCTAATCTTTTTTATTCTGATGGCTCTGCGTCTTATCTCTTCTTGTAGTTGAGATTGATAAGAGCTTTCTATCCATTCCTCCCATGCTGCATCATTTATTGGTGCGCCAGTAAAATCATACTGAGGAGAGTTATCATCTTTTTCTCTGGTTATGTAAGCCCAAAGAGCCAAAATCAAAAACACTATGATTATGGCAATTGCAATTTCTTCTTTTTTCATAGCTTTAGGTTTTTTTAATAGTTTAACATTTATAATTTTTGCTTGTTTTCTTTATATGACAAAAATTTGCAAATGTAAATGATTTTTTGCAAAGCGTTTTTAATAGCACAAAGAAAAAGCATCAGAAATTAATCCGATGCTTTTTATTGGTTTATTTGGTGAGGCTCTCAACTAGCTCAACAAGTCCCTTGAC
>CAYJOO010000081.1:0-4664 GCA_964371845.1 uncultured Azospirillaceae bacterium
AAGAAATTATTATAGGTGCATTTACATTTTCTTTTGCATTCTTAATATTGGCATTTGTCCACATTCTTTGGATTGATATGGTTGTATTCTTTATCTCAGGATTGGGGCTTAGTTTTGTTTTAATTGGTGCCAACACATCAATCCAAAATTCGGTTGCCAATTCAAAAAGGGGTAGGGTGATGAGTTTTTATAGCTTAACATTTGTTATTACCGTTCCCTTAGGGCATCTTTTATGGGGCTCTGTAATTGACTTGCTTGGTCTTACTACTTCATTGTTTTGTGCAAGTGTTATTTTGTTTGCAACTTCAGTTGTTTTTGCACCCAAATTTATGCGCATAAAAAAACAGATGCCTAGTTGCTAGGCATCCGTTATAATTTATGAGAGTTGTGATATCTCAACTCCATTTTCTATTGAGGCATTTATCCTATGCCCAAACAATAGAAATTCCTCCGTTTCATTTATTTGGCGTTGCAAGAATGCAACACCAGAAACAGTTGTATCTTTGCTCCGCCCATAAATTACAGGGCTTTTTCTATGAGCAAATGATATTGTTTTTTCAACTTTGTCTCGTTCAAAGGTAACAACAAAGTCCTCACCTTTTATTAGAGAAAAATCAGGCTCTTGAACCAAGCATGTTTTTTCATCCAATACACACATTTCTAAGAAAACATTATCCTTTCTTATTAAAAATTTTTGCTCGTCGCTTTTGTTCAGCGTCATTATTACGCTGTACAAAGTAGCATTTTCTGCGTTATCCGCATAAAGCTTTACACCATCTTCACATATGGCATAATTAAAATTCTCAATTTTTTTCATTTGTTGTTAGTTTTATTTGGTTAATAATTATATAAATGTCTGTGCAATATATAAACAAATTTTATAAATGCAAGCCTTTTTATAAATAATATAAAAAACTTGATTTTTTATATAAATTTATTAAACTACAATTATGATTCAAATAAACAAACAGTTTCCGCAGTTGCAAATAGATAACACAGTGTTTTTAGACACCGCTGCATCTGCCTTAAAGCCACAATCAGTCATAAACAAAATGGTTGAGGTTATGAGCACATATTATGCAAATGTTCATAGAGGTGGCTATAAATGGGCATCTCAAATCACCATCGAGTATGAAAAATCAAGACAAAACGTGCAAAAGTTCATAAATGCTGCTTCTGAAAAAGAAATTGTTTTTACCAGAGGAGCCACAGAAGGTATTAACCTTGTTGCTGCAAGTTTGGGCCTTGATAAAAATGACGAGGTTTTGGTCTCAAAATATGAGCACCATGCCAATTTGGTGCCTTGGCAGCGTTTTGATCACAAAATTTTTGATGAAGATGACTTTGCTCAAAAAATATCTCACAAAACAAAAATTGTGGCAATTACTGCGATGTCAAACGTATTAGGATATATGCCCAATATCAAACAGATTATCAAGACAGCTCATGAACACGGCGCCAAAGTTATAATAGATGCTTGTCAATATATTGCGCATAACAAAGTTGATGTTCAAGATTTAGATGCTGATTTTTTGGTTTTTTCTGGGCACAAAATATATGGTCCAACAGGTATTGGGGTTTTATATGGCAAAGAAAACCTCTTAAACGCCTTAAACCCATATCAATATGGCGGTGACATGGTTGCCACAGTTGATTATCAGTCAGCAACATATAAAAAATCTCCCGCCAGATTTGAGGCTGGCACACCAGCAATTGTTGAGGCCATTGGCTTGAGCGCTGCCATAGATTTTATGAGCACAATAGATTTATCTAAAGAAAAAGAAGTCTCTCAATACCTCAAAGCCAAATTGCAAGAAGTTGAGGGCATAAAAATTTTTGGTGACAATGGTGTTTTTTGTTTTGACTTGTGCGGCATTCACGCATCTGATGTTGCCTTTATGCTCAATCAATATAACATCTGTATCAGAATTGGCCATCATTGCGCTCAACCATTAATCAACTCACTAGGATATGATAGCTTGGCAAGAGCATCTGTTGGCATATACACAAACAAAAAAGATGTTGACAATTTTATAGAGGCTCTCAAAAAAATAAAAACATTTTTTTAATAAAAAAAGCGCCAGCCACATATTGTGGCGGACGCTATAATTTATAACTTGAACGCGTTGTTTTCCAACGCAACTTTTATGTTATCTTTCCCGTATATATATGATAACTCATCATTATTGTAGGAAAAAATAACACCGGCTTCATAATTATCTGACATTTCTGCTGTCAGAAGGTTAAAGCCATTATCTACTTCAACGTGCTTTACTTTTAGCACGTTTATTTTTTTATTATCAACGGCAAAAACATTTTTGCGGTTGATATCAATTATCATTGAGATATCTTCAACAACAATTGCCGGGCGCGGGAGAGAGCCATCGACCTCTATTAGCACCCACTCAAGATTTCTGTCTCCGCACATATAACGCTCGCGAAAAAAATCTAGGTTAAAATTCATAAAATTAATTTTTTAGTTAATACTATTATCAGCGCCACTTTATACAAAAAATTTTTTTTGTCAATAATATTTATTGATTTTTTAACTTTTATAATATATAATTATAAAAAAATGGAGGATATAATGGACAGCGCAATAAAAGAAAACATTGAGGCAATCATCAACAAAGACCCAAGAGCAAGAGCAGGGGAGCTTGTCGAAAGACCAGAAATCAGCTTTGTAGATCTGGTCGAATTAAACCAATTAATCAGGGCAGTTCCTCAGGCAAAAAGCGCAGATGATCTTAAAATAGAGTTTTCAAAAGCAAACCCATTTTTTATAAACTCTTTATTCGGAGATATAAAAGCTTATAAAAATGCAATAAACCCAGATGTCAAAAAACAAAAGAGCAATGCCCTACATGAAAAGATAAAAAACACCAGAGCAAAATCAATGGCGTTTTACTTTTATGGTCTTGGCAATCAAGAAAAGAGTGACTACATTGCATCATTATCTTCTGCAGACAAATTTTTATTAGAAACAGGCACTATAAGCACATATAAAGATGGCTATGTATCAAAAAGAGAATTAAATAATAATATTCTACCTCATTTTAATAAAAAATTACAAAAAAGAGCAGTTGCAGTTGTAACTGATAACAATCCATATTTATCAGAGTCACAAGCTCAAATAATTAGAAGCATTGGATCAGGTGTTTTTCTTCATCATGACACTAACACATCTGCTGATTTTGCAAAATTAAAAAAATCAACCCCACTGCCAGAAGATACCAAATATAATCTTTTTGAAGAACCAAGTATTTTTGCCTTTGCAAAAAATAGTGCCAACCTGCAATCAATTGCCCCACAAATAGAGCAAAAACTAGCAAAAGCCGGTGTGCCGCCAGAGGCAATACAGTTTATGAGCTATGCAGATTTTCTGGATTCAATATCAGATGGCAAAAGCATAAAGTTTGATGAAATTGGTACATTGGCAAAATTAACCCCATATCAAGAATTTGCAAAAAACATTGCAGAAGACACAAAAACATTTAATTTGATTGTCAAAGATATGAGAGAAAACAAAGTCTCAGAAGAATATATTGAGCTCTGGAAAAAATCTGTAAAAGAAGATTATAACCTATCTCCAGATACACAATTTTTGCCAGAAGATGCCACTGTGCCTCACAAAACAGGGATTCATCATAATGGAGAAAAAATCAGATACGCAAAAACTCTTGCCAATCCTTTAGAGATTGCAAACGTATCATCATTATCATATTGCGTTGAATATACAAAAGAAGAAAAAACTCATGACAATATTCATATCGGCGATAATAGAGATTTTCCAAAATTCAGAGACGGAAAACTTTTGCCAGGAACAAGTCCAAACACCATCGCAAAAGGTGATGTTATAGTTGATGAGTTTCTTACATATGCAGATGGTAGCAGGTTAATACCAGAGAACACCGCATTTTTCTCGCATAGCAAGATAATCACAGCCAACTATAAAGGGTTAGATGATTTAATAATCAAAAAAGCACCAAGCAGAATGCGCACCAAGCAGCAAAACATTGGCCTAAGTATCTAATAAAAAAAAGACTTGAGAAAACTCAAGTCTTTATTTTTTTTGTTAAAAGCAAAGATTATTTTGCCAATTGAGCAGCAACTTCTGCAGCAAAATCTTCTTCTTTTTTCTCAATACCTTCACCAAGTCTAAAAGAAACAAATTCTTTTAACTTAGCAGAGCCAAGAATGTCTTTAACTTTTTTGTCTGTATCCATAATAAAGTTTTGCTCCATAAGAACAACTTCATCATAGAACTTACGCAAGCCGCCTTCAACCATTTTTTCAATAATGTTTTCTGGTTTGCCAGATGCTTTTGCTTTTTCTTCAATAATAGCTTTTTCACGAGCCAATACATCAGCGTTAACTTCAGCAGTCGTAAGTGCAATAGGATTTGTTGCAGCAATATGCATAGCAATTTGTTTGCCAAGCATAGACAACTCTTCTTTGTTGCCATCAGATTCCAAAGCAACCAAAACGCCAATTTTGCCAACGTTTGGAGCTGCTGCATTGTGCACATAAGCACTAACAACACCATTTTCAACTTCAACAACTTTTGCACGTCTTAGGTTCATGTTTTCACCAATTTTTGCAATCATATCTGTTAATCTTTCTTCAAAAGATTTGCTAACTTTTGGGCAAGCAAAGCCTTTCAT
>CAYJOO010000082.1:0-4660 GCA_964371845.1 uncultured Azospirillaceae bacterium
GTGGTAGATACGACGATAGGTCAACCCCAACGTGACAGCATTAGTACATAAAAGTTGCATCTATGTGGAGCGTTATAACTCAGATAATGTGGTAGATACGACGATAGGTCAACCCCAACGTGACAGCATTAGTACATAAAAGTAGCATCTATGTGGAGCGTTATAACTCAGATAATGAGGGAGATACGACGATAGGTCAACCCCGACGTGTACAGCATTAGTACATGAGGGGTTGACCTATCAAGTAGATACCCATTAGATGAGTTATAAACTTATTTAACAAAAATTTGAACAGCAGCCCCTTCTGAACCATCATTAACTGCAGAAATATTTATGTTATCTGGATTTACTCCTGCGTTTACCATTTCTTGAAAGATTGCGTTTGCGTTGCTTGATGTTGCTGAGTTTACTGAAACTATGTCAAAATTTGCTGTTGCTCTTCTTGATAGTACTTCTCTCATTGTGTTTTTTAATGCTTCTTTATATGCTGGAGCACCGTTTGAAAAATTAATTGACATCAAAGCTGGGCTTGTAACACCGTTATATTCTGGTTTTGCCAATGATTTAACTGGTGACTGATAAGCAGGAAGCTGTGTGGCAACACCAACAAAGCTACCCATTCTAACCGCTTTTGATAAATCATTTATATAATTTTTTGCAGTTTGAGAGTATTGAACTTGTCTTGCATAGTCTGTATTGATCTCAGATAAAACGCTTTGGATCATTATTGAAGTTTGAGCAGTTTCATTCTCAAGAATTCTAAGCTGTCTATGATCTTCATCAACCGCACCAGAAACAACATAAGTAGATCTAATTGAATCCAACAATGAAGCACTCAAATCTGCATCTGCTGTTGCTTTTCTAGAAATTTGCTCCAAGGCGATTGCATTTGCATCCATGCTTTGAATATTGGCTTGAATTGAGTTAAGCATTTTATATACTTCTGGGTTGCCAGGAGTTGTGCCTACTTGCAATTTTGTTTCAATCGCAGCTAGTGTTTTATGATAAGATGCTGAGTTTAGCACCACGGCTTCTCTAATTTTTTGCAATTCATTACTGTTATAGTTTATGCTTTTTTGAATATTTTCTAAATCTTTCTTAAAAGATATAACTTTTTGCCCAACCAAAGTGCCAGTGTTTCTAACTTCTGCAACTTTAATTGTCTCAAAGGTTGGGGCGCTCACTTTAGGAGCAATTTTTACTTGGTTTTCTGCAGCAGGAGCTTCTTCCTGGCTTGGTGTAAACAATGATGGATACAAAGCATCTTCAGAAAATGAGCATCCAGAAATAACCAGAGTAGTAATAACGCTAAAAATTGTTTTTTTCATATTTTCAATACCTTTTAAAAAATTGTATATCTATTTTTACAATTATAATATTTATTTGTAAATACCTTATATTTATTTTTTATAAAAAAAGTGTTGCATTTATTTTTTTTATAGTATAGAAGTTCATTCATCAAGCGGCCATAGCTCAATTGGATAGAGCATCTGACTACGGATCAGAAGGTTAGGAGTTCGACTCTTCTTGGCCGCGCCATTCCAAAAAACTCCCATATAGGGAGTTTTTTTTGTACCTTTTGAGCAAAGCTCATAGCATCTATATTATTTTTTTTCTCTCACGCTCATACTCTGCTTGGGTGATCACACCTTTTTCTTTTAATTCAAAAAGTTTTTCCAATGATTCTAAATCACCTTTTTTATTATTATCAGAAACCCAATTAGCTGGCTCATAAATCAAAGATAAAACCAGTGCGACAAACCACGTAATCCCCAATAAAATCCCACACCAAGACAAAACTGCAATCGTTGAAAGATTAGAGCCGCTCACACCTCTTGAGGTTGCAATTATAATAGGGATTCTTACCACAAAAACAAATACAGCAACAAAGATTAAAAAAACAAACAATAAAGCCAATGCATCCATCTCGATTCCTCCATATATGTTATGCAGTTATAATATTATTAATATTTATAAATATCAAGCTTCTTCTCGCAAAGGGCGATCCAGCAATTTTCTTAAAACAGCATCTATTGACTGCTCTGCGTATACAACATTAAAAACAGCCTGACAAATTGGCATTTCAACCCCAAGCTCTTTTGCTCTACCCAAAACGGAATCTGCTGTTGCCAAGCCCTCAACAGTTTGGCTTAAGGAATTTAATACTTCTTTTGCGTTTTTCAAAACACCAACTTTGTGGCCAAAAGAATAATTTCTTGACTGAGTAGAGCTTGCTGTCAACACAAGGTCACCAATTCCGCAAAGTCCCAAAACACTTTCTCTTCTGCCACCAAGAGCTTCTGCAAATCTTGACATTTCTGCAAGGCCTCTTGTTATTAATGCAGCCCTACCATTGTCACCCAAGTCGCATCCATCAGAAATGCCAGCTGCGATTGCCAAAACATTTTTAACAGACCCACAAACTTGTGGCGTTATCAAATCTGCAGAACTATAAGGCCTAAAGTAGTCACATTTTAATGCAGCAGCAATCATCTCTGCTACAGCAATGTCATTTGCTCCAATTGTGACTGCTGTTGGCTTTTCATTAGCAACTTCTGCAGCAAAACCAGGCCCAGATAAAACAGCAAGCTTTGCATCTGGCATAAGTTCATATATAACTTCGCTTAAAAGTTTTCCTGTTTTTAACTCAATTCCTTTTGCGCACAACACAATTGTTGTTTTATTATCTATAAATGGCATCATTTGCTCAAAAACAGATCTTGTATATTGAGCAGGCGCAACCAACAATACAATATCTGTTTTTTCTAATGATTGTTGCATATTATTTGTTGCAACAATTTTTTCAGAAAGTATTGCATTTGGCAAAAAATTTGTTTTGTGTGTTACATTAATTTGCTCAACAATCTCAGGCTCTCTAGCCCACAGCATAACGTTATTGCCAGCTTTTGCTGCTGTCATAGCAAGAGCGGTTCCCCATGCTCCACCGCCAATTACAGTAATATTTTTCATAGTCTCTCCTTTTAATCCACCTATCATAAGCTTGCTTTCTTAATTTTTGTTTAATCAAGAACTATAGCATTTGTTGCTTTTTTATTAATTGCAAGCATACTACGCCAAATATATAAAAAGTAAACAGATTAAATATAAAAATCTCACAAAAAAAAGCCCGAGAATTAACCCAGGCTTTATCAATTTGCTACTCTATAATCATTCCGTCATAGGCAACACAAACATTTTGAGGCAAAAGCTTTGAAAGCTCATCATGGCCCACCCTTATTGATATGTGGGTTAAGACCGTTTTTTGAGGTTTAATCTCCTCCAACCACTTAAAGGTTTGAGGCAGATTATTATGCCCATTTTCAATGACCTCAGTGCCATTATTACATTCCAAAACCAAAAGACGCAATCCTTTTAACTCAAGCAAGTCATCTGCGCTTAATGCTTCAACATCCATAACAATTGCAAAATCCTCATGCCTAAAAACAGTTGTTGAAATGTTTTTGTGCTTTACTTGAAACGTTTGCCATTTAATGCCGTCAAAAGAAAACTCATCTTTTTCTTTCAAAACATTCCAAACAAGGCCATTACTCCCCGGCTCTTTATGAGGCTTAAACAAGTAAGAAAAAGAGTTTCTTATTTCTTGATATGTTTGCTCATAGCAAAAAACGTTTATTTTTTTTTGCAAAACATGAGACGTTCGCCACAATTCAGGAACGGCTGCAATATGGTCATAATGCCCATGAGTCAAAAACACACAATCCAAATTTTTGATGTTGTTTTTATTAATCTGCTGCAAATATTCTGGTGCCATGTCCACCAAAAAGCCTTTTCCGTCAATCTCTATTAATGTAGAAGATCTTGTTCTATAATTTTTGGGATTTTGTTTATCTTTAATATCACCCCATTCATTAAACACATTAGGACATCCATAGGCAGAGCCAGAACCCAAAATAATAACTTTCATTTTTTCCTCACACATGATTAAAAAAACTAATTTGTTTAACAATAATATTTATTCATTACCACTATACGCCCACTTTTTCAAAAGTAAAGACAATAAAACTATTTTATATTCTGCATATGTTGTGAAATAATATAAGGATTAATTTTTTCTTTTTCTGGTGTGGTTTTTATATTCATTTTTTCTAGATATGATGACATTCCACTCCATTTGCCATTATCATCAGGGTTCATTTCCAGCATTTTTGCAACTTCTGGTTTTCTATCCATAATGCTTGCATATCCAACCAATTTTGCAACACTATAAGTTTTTGCAACATCACAATCAACTCTGTAATTTTCATTATTATTTTCACAAATTAAATTATATTCACCGATAACCATTTCCATACATTGAGGCCCCAAAGAACCAGGAAGCCCCAAACTTGCAAAATCTCTATAAACACTACCTTTTGCAGAGCCGCCAAAGTCAATAACACCAGCTTTATTTGTGTTATCATCATATAAAACATTTTGTGTTCTAAGATCGTTATGCAAAGGTGCGATAGGCACGCTAGTTTTATCAACCTTATCAAACTTATTCATAATCTCTGTAATTTTTTGTATATCTTCTGCAGAAGTATTTTTATTTAATATATCAATTAACTCTTCATATGGGATATTAAAAAAAGTATCTATGTTTGAGCTTTCTTGATTTGTATCTTGCCCCTCAAAATTAAAAGATAAATTTTCATCAGAA
>CAYJOO010000083.1:0-4649 GCA_964371845.1 uncultured Azospirillaceae bacterium
CCCACCCGACAGCAGGCACAAGACTTTTGGCAGCAGGTTGTTGACTTAAGGCGTGGCCGTGTACAGCCTTATCTCGAAGGTCAATACATTGCTCACACTCAAAACGTTGCCAAGTGTGCAGAGATAATAGCAGATAGTTGTGGAATGGATAGTAACAAGGCATATATTCTTGGTTTGTTACATGATTTCGGCAAGCGTCAAAAGCAGTGCCACACGGGGGTTTTTCATGGCAAAGATGGATATGATTATTTTATGGCTCTTGGTTATACAGACTTGGCCCGCATTTGCCTAACACATAGCTTTTTGTCAAACCCTATTGATAGAAGCAATTATACTTTTCCTGCGGCATGGTTAGACTGGGCAGACAGCCTTTTGGCAGATATTGAATATGATGACTATGACAAACTTATACAGCTTTGTGATTTGCTTGCTGAAGCCTCTGATATTGTTACGATAGAAGAGAGATTTTCTGCAATCAAAAAAAGATATGAGCTTAGTGATGGGCAAGAGCAAAAAGCGCGCCACTCTGCCCTAGAGCTTAAAAAGTATTTTGAGGCAAAATGTCATTGTGATATTTATGATTTAGTCGGGGTAAGGCAATGAGAGATTTTTCAATAGGTGCTGCAATAGATGTTTTTGATAATGCTGTTGCAGATGCACGCGCAAAAAAATTATATCCTCAGTCTTGGATAGATGGTTTTGTTCAACACAGTTTTCTTGTTGCATATTGTGCTGAGGTTATAGCAGCAAGCACTTCAACACTTCATCCAGAGACAGCATATGCGCTTGGCGTGTTGCATGATATAGGAAAAATGCTCAACAAAGATGATGATGACCATTTTCATGGCATTGAAGGTTATCACTATATGAAAAACCTCGGTTGGCAAAAAGCTGCAGAGGTTTGCCTTGCGCACACCTTTCTTGATAAAACAATAGATGAAGATGAGTTTTGTGGTTATGGGATTAAAAACTTATCTATATTAAAAGAGTATATTCAAGACGTGGAGTTTGATGGATATATAACACTGATTCAACTGTCAGACCTTTTAGTAAATGTTTACAAACACGACACCATAAGAGAAAGAATGATTTATATTAAGAACAACCACGGCGTAAACGTTAAGGGAAAATACAAAAAGGCAATGGCAATAAAGAAAAGATTTGATACACTATGCGGGTGCAATGTGTATGATTTATTAGGGATAAAACAATGACACAAAAATACTCATATCATACTCACACAACATTCTCAGACGGCAAATCATTTGCAGAAAGTATGATAAAAAAAGCAAAAGAGCTTGGCTGGACTCAAATTGGAGTTTCAGATCATTTAACTGTACATAAAAACATAAAAAATCTGCCAGACTATAACTTTTCTGCATATAAAAAAGGCCCTGTAAAAGGTGTTTTCTTAAACCAATCTTTTGCAGAAATAAGAGATGAAACCAAAAGGCACTTCGACGAACTAGATAGATTGGCAAAAAAGTATGACATAGAAGTCTTAAAAGGTTTTGAAGTTGATTATTTCACATATGATGGTTGGGAAGAAGAGTTAAAAGAGTTTATAAGAGAGCATCCAACAGACTATCTATTAAATGGAAACCATTTTTTCTCAAACGAAAGCGGTGATCAAATATTAGATGTCTACTACTTAAAGCACCACAGCGCTCCAACAGGAAAAGAGCTTGAAGCATACATGCAAAGGCATTACAAAACAATAGAACAAGCAATTGAGAGCGGCTTGTTTGACTTCGTTGCGCATCTTGATTATTCAAGAGCTATATCAAATAGCATTGACATGTTCAAAGATGAAAAAATATCAGTAATAAAAAAGCTTGCTGAGCACGGTGTTGCAACAGAACTCAGCACAAAGGGGATAAGAAGACAAAACAACCCATACCCTGCCCCTTGGCTGTTAGACGTTGCCAAAGAGCACAATGTTTGCATTGTCATTTCTGATGATGCCCACAGCGATGCAGAATTGGGCGCTGACTTTTCATTAGCAGAAGAAATGCTGCAAGGTTATCAAAATAGACTTATCCTTGGTAAGAAACAATATTAACACTTAGATTCAAGAACGGTGTTATAAGATCTTGAAAATAGACTCTTTTTAAATAAATCTGTTAGTAACTGTAATTTTTTGATATATTTTTTTAAATATTTTTTTTATAAATATTCTTATGAAAAGTTATGAAAATTTTAAAAAAGAATATTGCGATGTTTCACGTGAAACATTTGACAAGCTAGAGGCTCTAGAAAGTTTTTTGCTGTGCAAAAATAAGGAGCTTAACCTTATAAGTAAAAGTAGTGAGTCTGAGGTGTGGCATCGTCATATTGAAGACACTGCTCAAATGTTCAACTTGATACCATCTGGGGCAAAAACACTTGTTGACATTGGCTCAGGGTCAGGCTTCCCTTTACACGTACTTGCAATAATCGGTCAAGAAAAGACTCCGTATTTAAATCTTGTTGGGGTTGAATCAATTGCAAAAAAGACTCTGTATTTAAATGAGGCGTGCAAGGAGTTGGGCTTAAATAATACAACCATAGAAAATCAGAGAGTAGAAAAATTGGGTATTGTTGCAGATGTTATAACTGCTCGCGCTGTTGCCTCTTTGGACAAGCTTTTGGGATATGCCCTGCCCTTGTCGCACAAAGAAACTGTTTGTATTTTTCCAAAGGGCCAAAAATATCAAGAAGAAATAAAAGCTGCGCAAAAATTGTTTTATTTTGATGTTGAGTTAATAAGTAGCAAAACATCAGAATTGTCAAAAATTTTAATCATAAAAAACATAAAGGAGAAGAGATAATGCCAAGAGTTATAGCTATCGCCAACAGAAAAGGTGGTGTCGGCAAAACCACAACGGCAGTTAATGTTGCAACTGCAATGGCCGCAACAGGAAAAAAAGTTTTGTTGTTGGATTTGGATCCACAAGGCAACGCTTCAACATCTATGGGTGTTGACAAGCGCGGCAGAATGGCATCAAGCTATGATGTGTTGGTTGGGCACAAGGCGTTGTCTGAAGCTGTTGTTTGGACTGAGGTTCCAAACTTTTCAATAATCCCTTCTTCGCAGGATTTGGCTGGCGCTGAAATTGAGCTTATCAACACACCAAACAGAGAGCGTGTTTTAAAAAACGCAATTGCAAAAGAAGCTATAAATTATGACTATGTCTTAATTGACTGCCCACCTTCTTTAAGCTTGGTAACTGTTAATGCTCTTGTTGCAGCAAACGCTGTTATTGTTCCTCTTCAATGCGAGTTCTTGGCGCTAGAGGGTATTACGGATCTTATCCAAAATATTAATATGATAAAAAAGAATTACAACCCAAGTTTGGAGTTGCAAGGAGTTGTTTTAACAATGTATGACAACAGAAACAATCTCTCAAAAGCCGTTGAGGATGACGTTCGTTCATTCTTTGGAAAAAAAGTATACAATACAGTGATTCCACGCAATGTTAAAATTTCAGAAGCCCCATCATATGGCAAGCCTGTTTTGTTGTATGACTTCAAATGCGCAGGCTCACAAGCATATATTGGTTTAACAAAAGAATTATTGATAAGAGAAAAGGAATTGGTAGCATGAGTAACAAAAGTTTAGGTCGTGGATTGGGCGCATTATTAGGTGCAGGAGCAGATGAAGATTTTGATCTTGATAAAGCATTGGGTGCAAATATATCAGCAGACACAAACATAGATTTATCAGACAAGACAGATATTGCAATTTCAAGAATTGTTCCATCTCCCTATCAGCCAAGAACAGACTTTGACAAAGAGGCATTAGAGGCTTTGGCGGTTTCAATAAAAAGCAAAGGCGTTTTGCAACCACTACTGGTAAGAAAAGTTGGGCAAAATTATGAAATCATAGCCGGAGAAAGACGTTGGCGCGCTGCTCAAATGGTTGGAATGACCAATATTCCAGTAATAATCAAAAACTTTACAGACAAAGAAACACTTGAGGTTGCATTAGTTGAAAACATCATCAGAGAAAATCTCTCTGTAATTGAAGAAGCTGAGGCTTTTCAAAGGCTTATAACAGAATTTTCACACACACAAGATGCTCTTTCATCAATTGTTGGCAAATCAAGAAGCCACATTGCAAACACATTAAGACTTTTGGGCTTGCCAATTAGTGTTCAAAAATTGGTTAAAGAAAACAAAATATCTGCAGGGCATGCAAGGCAACTTGTTGGATTAGAAAATGCAGAGAGCTTGGCAAATAAAATCATAGAAAAAGGCATGAGTGTACGTGCAACAGAAGATATGATCGCAAAATTAAAAGCTCCAAAAGAAGAAAAATCTCCAAAAGCAAAAAAAGATGAGGATTTGGCACAAATAGAAAAAGAGCTAATCCAAACTCTTGGTTTGCGATTAAAGATATCACCAAGCAAGCAAGGTGGCGGCAAAGTTGTTTTGCAATATTCATCTGTTGCAGAGCTTGATATGATTATAGATATCTTAGAAAGAAAAAGAGGTGCAATAGCGCCACAACAAGAACAAACAACACAAAATCAAAAATTTTCAATAAAAGTAGTAGAATAAGGATAAAAAATGACAATACTAGAAAATATGCTAAAAAAAGCAGCAGAAATCGGCGTTGAGCCAACAAAAAATATAGAAAAAATTGCCAGAGCAAAAAACATGATGTT
>CAYJOO010000084.1:0-4478 GCA_964371845.1 uncultured Azospirillaceae bacterium
AACCGATGTACAAGGATTTGCAGTCCTCTGCATGAGCCACTCTGCCAATCGGCCATCTGAGAATGATGATAGTTATACATATATTTTTCACAACGTCAATATTTTTTTTTACTTATTTTAAAAAAAATATTATAGTATAAAAAAAAAGGAGAAAATATGAATATAGTAATTGCATCAGATCATGGCGGATTTGAGTTAAAACAAGCACTTATTGAACACTTTGACAATTTGCTTGATTTGGGTTGTTATACAAGCGATTCTTGTGATTATCCTGACGTGGCAAAAAAAATGGCTCAAGTTATTAACAATAAAGAGGCTGATTTGGGGATTCTAATATGCGGAACAGGAATCGGTATCTCAATTGCAATAAATAGATACAAAAACATAAGGGCGGCGATTCTATATGATGACTTCACAGCGCAAACTGCAAAAGAACATAACAACGCAAATGTTATAGTCTTTGGTGGCAGAACAATGTCAACGCAAGATGTCATAAATAGGGTAGATATTTTCTTAAATGCGCAATATGAAGGTGGCCGCCATCAAGGCAGAATAGATAAAATAGAGGATACAAAATGAAAAACACAGACTTACACACTCAAGACAGAGAGGTTTTTGAATCAATTGCTCTAGAGCTTGATCGTCAAAAAAATTCAATTGAATTAATTGCATCAGAAAACTTTGTCTCAACAGCAGTATTAGAGGCACAAGGCTCAATATTAACCAATAAATATGCAGAAGGATATCCTCAAAAAAGATATTATGGTGGCTGCGAGTTTGTTGATATAGTTGAAGAACTTGCCATCAGCAGAGCAAAAAAATTATTTAATTGCAAATATGTCAATGTACAACCACATTCAGGGTCACAAGCAAACACCGCTGTATTTGCAGCTCTTTTGCAGCCAAATGACACAATCCTTGGGATGAAGCTTTCTGCAGGTGGGCATTTAACTCATGGTTCAAAGGTTTCAATTTCAGGCAAATGGTTAAACTCTGTTGGCTATGGAGTTGATAGACAAACAGGTTTTATCGACTATGAAGAGTTAAGAGAAAAGGCAATAGCATACAAACCAAAATTAATCATTGCAGGTGGTTCAGCTTATTCAAGAGAGCTTAATTATCAAAAATTCAGAGCAATTGCTGATGAGGTCGGCGCATATTTGATGGTTGATATGGCACACTTTGCAGGTCTTGTTGCAGGTGGCGTATTAGAAAACCCATGTGACTGGGCAGATGTTGTTACAACAACAACACACAAAACATTACGCGGCCCAAGAGGCGGAATGATTTTAACCAACAATGAAGATATCGCAAAAAAAATCAACTTTGCAGTGTTTCCAATGACACAAGGCGGCCCATTAATGCACGTTATTGCAGCCAAAGCTGTTTGTTTTGGAGAGGCCTTAACTCAAGAGTTTGATGATTATGCCAAAGCCGTTGTAGACAATGCAAAAGCATTAGGTGATGTATTATTATCAAGAGGTTTGGAGCTTGTTTCTGGTGGTACTGATACACATTTAGTATTAGTAGACTTAAGACCAAAAGGGTTGACAGGAGATGTTGTTGAAAAAATATTAGAAGAGGCAAATATAACATGCAACAAAAACTCTATCCCCTTTGATCCACAACCACCAAAAATCACCTCAGGCATCAGACTGGGGACACCAGCCGGCACAAGCAGAGGCTTTGGTGTTGAAGAGTTTAAGGCAATTGGTCACTTGATTGGCGATATTGTAGACGCAATGGATGAGGCATCAAACTTGCAACAAACCACAGCAATCGTCAAAATGAAGGCCTTAAAATTGTGCCAAGATTTTCCACTTTATGATATTTGATAATGTCATAAAAAAAAGACCTGCATTTTGCAGGTCTTTTTTAATAAAAGTTTGCAGATTATGCTTGCAAAGCACTGATTGCAACAGTTCCAATAATGTCTTCAACCAAGCAACCTCTTGACAAATCATTAACTGGCGCATTCAAACCTTGTAGCAATGGGCCATAAGCTTCAGCTCCACCAAGTCTTTGCAACAATTTATAAGCAATATTTCCTGCTGCAAGATTTGGGAATATCAATACTTTTGCTTGACCAGCAACATGGCTATCTGGGCATTTAATAGCAGCAGTTGCCAAACTAAGAGCCGCATCTGCTTGCAATTCTCCATCTGCTTGGATACCCAAATCTTTATATTCATCAGAGCTTATAAGCTCATTAAACAATCTGTTTGCCTCAGACATTTTCTCAGGGCCTGGTCCTTTGCCTGAACCATATGTAGAATATGATAAAAAGGCAACTTTTGGCTCAATACCCATTTGGATTGCTGTCATAGCACTCTGAAACGCAATGTCGCATAGTTCCTGAGCCGTTGGCTCAATAGATATTGCACAATCAGAAAAAATAAATTTCTCATTTTTTGCAGCCATAATAAAGCATGAAGAAACATTTTGCCCTGCAATTTTTGATTTTATTATTTGCAAAGCTGGTCTAACTGTATCTGCTGTTGAGTGGCAAGCGCCTGATACCATTGCATCTGCGTGCCCAGTTTTTACCATTAATGTACCAAAGTAGTTATCATCTGCAGCCAATCTTTGAGCATCTGGCATTGTGATACCTTTTCTTTTTCTCATTTCATATAGCATTGCAGCATACTCATCCAAATTGTTTGAAGAATATGGGTCAATCACTTCTATTCCATCTAAAATCCAGTTTTTTTCATCAAATGTTTTTTTAATTTCTTCAAGCTCACCAAGTAATACAATTTTTGCCATTTTTTCTTGGTTGATTATGTGTGCTGCTTCAAGCACTCTAATGTCGTTGCCTTCAGGCAAAACAACAGTTTTTTTTAATGGTTTGGCTTTTTCAACCAACTCTCATAAAAATCCTTGCATAGTTTTTCTACTCTTAAGCGATTGTTATAATATTAAAAGTTAAAAAGTCTATAAAAAACTTTTGCTTTTATAAAAAAATGCTGTATCTTATAGGCAAGGAGAACTTAATATGGAATATACTCTGTCAATAATAAAGCCAGATGCACTTGAAAGAAACATCACAGGCCAGATTAATGCAATGATAGAAAAAGAAGGCTTAAAGATAATCGCACAAAAAATGATACACTTGAGCCAAAAAGAAACCGCCGCCTTTTATGCAGAGCATGAAGGCAAAGCTTTTTTTGACAGTTTGGTTGCGGTTATGAGTGCTGCACCAATCATCGTACAAGTCTTAAAAGGGGATAATGCCATAAAAAAATATATAGACATTATGGGTTCAACCAACCCGCAAGCTGCAAAAGAAGGCACAATCAGAAAACAATTTGGCTTAAGTATTTCAAAAAATGCAGTGCATGGTTCCGATTCTATAGAAAGTGCTCAACGAGAAATATGTTTTTTATTTTCAAATATGGAGATTTTTGCGTAGTGATTAAAAAAATATTCTTATTAACTGCCTGCCTTTTGTTTGCATATCAAGCAACTGCTGCAGAATATAGCTCCGTTATATCAATTGATGTAACAGATAAAAATGCAACCTTTGCCAAAGAAAAAGCATGGTCTCATGCAAACAGAGTGGCTCTTAACAATGTTATGCAAAAAATATCAGAAAACGTTTCTTTAGATTATTTAAGCGATGAAGAGATATTAAACCTCATCCAGCAAACACAAGTCCTTTCAGAAAAAAACTCAACAACAAGATATATCGGCAAATTAAAAATTGTGTTCAACCAAGAGGTTTTAGACAACTTCTTAAAAGAAAAAAACATTCAAAAAGTTGATGTATATACATCAAGAGTTGTTGTTGTGCCAATTTATCAAGATGGATACTCTGCACCACTTAGCCTATGGGAGCGTGATAACAAGCTCAAAAACGCTTTTGCTTCAGCCAATTCAAAAGGTGTCGTAAAAGTTGAAGTTATTGAAGCAAACGCTAGCAACTATATGACTGCAGATCCACAAAAGCTGGTTGCAGAAGATGTTGTTTTATTAAATACTTTGGCAAGAGAGAACATGGTTCAAGATATTTTTGTTATATATTCAAAAAATTATGGAGCTCAAGGCTTGTCTTCAGACATTATTCATTATAAAGATGGCGCAACAACAACAACAAACTATATAACAAATGGAGATACGCAATCAAATGAGGTTTTCAACACCTTTGCCAAGCAAGCCATAGAGCATATTAACTCTGCCCTTAAAGAAGATAGTATGAGCATCTCATCTCAAAAACAAGAGATTAACGTTATATTTGACTTTAATTCATTGCAAGAATGGGTTCATGCAAAAAAAATGTTAAACCAAGTAAGCTACATCAAAAAAGTTACACCAATTGCAATGCAAACTAAAAGAGTTGAATTTTCAATAGATTTTCTTGGTGACTACAACCAGTTGCTTTATGCATTGCGCCCAAAAGGCCTGACCATCAAAGAAGAGTTTGGATATTATATTTTAGAAAGGATATAAAATGTTCTTAAAGGTCACAAAACAACAAA
>CAYJOO010000085.1:0-4274 GCA_964371845.1 uncultured Azospirillaceae bacterium
TCGCCGAACACAGCCTTTATTTTTACTGACCAACATCAAGCCTATTTCACCCCCTTAAAAATAAATGGTGGAGGTGCTGGGTACCGCCCCCAGGTCTGTCTATCCTATTTTATAACGCTTTTCGTGTCAAAGTTGGCAAGCCAACTAATAGAGAATATAGCTTATGCAAAAAATAAATCAAGTGTTTTGTTTATTTTCTTCCAACTCTTCATCTTCAACATATTCCCATTCGTATTCATCTTCAGATAATTCTTCAGATCCTTCGTCTTCTACATATTCCCACTCATAGTCTTCGTCAGAATAATCTTCAGATCCGTCATCTTCAATATATTCCCACTCAGCTTCATTATTTAGGTGGGTGCTAATACAGTTTGCTTCAGCAACTTCATCGCTTTCTATATCATTTTCAATAATTGCTGGTGCGCTTGATAAAAAAGGCATTTCCTCATTTTCTTCAAGGCTTTCCAATGTTTCAGCTGTTTCATAATGGTTTTCAGCAGAATCTGCGTTATAGTCAACAGTCTCATAGGTTCTTAAAACAGGTTCTATGGTTGTATCTTCGCTTTTCGTATCAGTATCAAAATTTTCAAATTCAACCTCAGTAATATTCTCAGAAGTTATTGAATCATCAATAGCCTCAGCTGATTCATTGGTCTCAACATTTTCAATAGTTTCATTACTCTCATTGAGATCATCATTTGTTGCGCTTGCCGTTGTTGTATCTTCTTCAATGTTTATGGTGCCAAGTGCGTTTTCATCAGATGCACTTTCAGTATTGATTTCTTCATCTTCTTGAACATATAGGTCATCATCCAAAAAGATATCCGCAACATTAACAGACGGATCATAACTGTTGTCTGCAAAAAATTCTTCATCATCATTTGTGCTGTCTATGTCAATTATTGTCTCATTGGCTTGCGCATTGTCATGTTCTTTAATATCTTCAGCATCATTATCCGTATCATCAAATTTTGCGTCTATATGTTTGAATATGTCAATATCTGAGTTATCATCACCAAAGATATCATCAAATTCTATATTGCCTTCTGCTTCTTGATGTTTCTCTTCAGCATTGTCATTTGTTTGTTGTGGTTGCAAAACTTCTGCAATATTATCAGCATCGCCAAGCTCTATTGTTTCAGGCTCATTTTCAATAACATCAACTTCTTCAAAAGATGTGTCTTCTTTGTTGTCATCATCTTTTTTGCCACCAAGACCCAACCAATCAATAAGAGGTTTCTTTGCTTTTTTATTTTCTTTTTTTGGATTCTCAAAGAATATTTTTTCTTTCTTTTCTCTTTGAGGTTGTGCATCAAATATTTCAACTGCGCTTGTCTCATCTATTGTTTCAGGGCTTTGAGCTTCCAAAACATCTTCAAACAATGCCTCAAAAGATGCATCATCATGGTGCTCATCTGTTTTGATGTTTGATATATTTTCGCTTTGTTCTTCTGTGTTTTCTGCAATTATATTGTCATCTGCAAAACCAAGGGTTTCAAAATCATTTTTGTTTTTATTCTTCTTCTTGTTTTTATTCTTCTTTTTATTGGCATCAGGTTTTATGTCATCATTTGCATAAGGTTGCATTGAGGAGTTTGTATCCATTTTTGCAACGCCATCTTTTGCAAGCAACACAATTGCATCTTTAATAATCTGAGAAGATGCTTCTTGGCTTTTTTGCAAGCTTTCAGCAATTACATGCCCCAATTCTTTAATTTGTTGGCTAGTTGTTTTTTGCAAAAGCTCAAGCTGCATATTCATTATTTCTTGCAGATTAACATTTGCACCAACTCCAGAAGGCATTTCAACACCTTGTGGGTATTTTATTACAACTTCTTGTTTTGAGCTAGATAAAGTTTTTGCAAATTCAGATTGAGCATCTTTTATTGCCTTTGCAATTGTTTGCGCAAAAGATGAATCCGCAACAATTGAGCCACCACCAGAGTGGGGCACATTTGCTCGGTTGTTTTCTTGTGTTGTTATTTCAGGTACAAGGCAATTTGGAGAATCGCAGCTAATATCTTCCACCTCTTGCCCGGTTGCAATTGCAAGCTCATTTATATACTCCAATAATAATGTGCCACCAGGTATTGATGCAAGGCCTTGTTTTATAGGTGTGGGTAATGATAACAATTCTTGATTGAATTGCTCTTTTTTGTCTTCGCCAAATATATGTATTTGCCTGAATATATTAAAAAACCTTTGAGCCGCAATCAACGGATCTTCATCGTCTTTATCTATATCATTTATTGCTGCCATATTGTTCATTTGCACATTACTCCACAAACTATATTATAGCAATAGTGTAAATATTTTATTAATTGTCTTTATTTTTTTGTTTATAAACAGTTGCAAAATCAATAGGGGTCAGCATCAAAGGTGGCAAGCCAGCATCTGTCATAATATTTGCAATAATAGACCTTACAAACGGAAACAATTGTTGTGGAATTGCAATGTTCAAGGCTTCATCAATTAGTTCATCTTTTATCTCAATTCTTGCAACGCAAGCATATTCAAGCTCAACAACAAAAAGCTTTTTGTCTTCTATATCGCCATTAATTGATGTGCTCAGCACCACTTCATAAAATTTATCTTCAAGATTTTTGTGTTTTATTGCAAAGTCCAAAGATATTTTTGGCTGCCCTTTAATCTCCTTAAAGATTTCTGGCGCATGTGGAATTTCCAAAGAAAAATCTTTTATATATTGTGTATTGATTAAAAGTTGCGGTTGCATTGTCGAGTATCCTTTCTTGCAAATTTATCTTGATTATATAAAATAAATACACTATATAACAATTAAATCAAGTATTTTATAAGGAAGTGTTTATGACTTATTTTTTTGACATCGTTTTATTGCTTTGTGTTGTATTGTTTGTTTTTAACAAACTAAAAAACGTATTGGGCACACAACCACAAGATCAAGAGATTAAAAAAGCGCACAAACAAGCACAACAGCTTGTAGAAAAAATCATAAAAGCAGAAGAGGGCAAGCCACAAGAGCCTCTTTCACAGATAGACAAAGCTTTAACATCAATACCAAATTTTGATAATACAGCTTTTATCTCGGCAGCCAAAAGAGTGTTTGAAATCGTTTTAGACTCTTATGCCAACAACAAAACAGCTGCCATAAAACCTTTAACCAACAAAGCATTGTTTGACAAGTTTTCAAAAGCAATAAAAGACAAAGAAGACAGCAACCAAACAACATTTGCAGAGTTAATTTCATTTAAGAAAGCTGAGATTATAGATGTAAAAGTCTTAAAAACAGTTGCAAGAATTCAAGTATCTTTTCAAACAGAGCAAATGAATATAACCAAAGATGATAAAGGAAACATCATAAACGGTGATGAGCAATTTATTCAAACCATTGATGATGTATGGACTTTTGAAAAAACATTGTCATCATCAAGCCCAATCTGGCTATTATCCTCTACAAAAAAATAAAAGTATAAAAATTTAAAATTACAAAAAGCCAGATTGCAATCTGGCTTTTTATTTATTTTGACATCAAATATCTTAAAAATTTCAACTCAATTTTGAAATGTTTGATTTTGTTGATAAAGCCTTTATAATAAGGGATATCATTTGCTTCGCACCAGGCCATCTTCAAACTGATTTTGCCTCCAAGATTGCAAATCTTAAAATCTTTGTTACCCCAAAAAGCACAGTGAGAAGAGCACCCAAAGTCCTTTTTCTTTAATATCAACACCTTGTTTGGTTGCAACTCAACAGGTCGCAGATAATTGTGATCACCGCATAATATTTTATATAAACGTGTTTGCTTATCATTTATATTAAAAGCAACATAATTATCTATATAAAACTCCCAGTTTATTGCATCAAAGCTTTTTAGATTTGAATTTGGATCAAAATAAAAGATTCTTGTTCTGTGGCGCCTTTTCTTTATAAAAAAGCCAATTTCCATTTTATCAAATCTTCCTTGTGCTATTCCGTTATAATAGCAGCTCCACATATTATCCTTGAGGACACAAATACTATGCCCATAGGCTTTAATGGCAGTATTTTCTTCAATAAAACAAACAAAGTTGCTTTTATAAGTGATATAATAAATTTTATATCCGATTTCTTTAACACTGTAATAGGTGTTTTCTATTTGTTTTTCTTTCATAATTATAATTTTTTATTAATATTTATTTTCAATTAAGGTTTATCACGAATTTCTGAGTTGTAAAGCTTTTATTTTGTGGTTTTTCAGCATGTTTTTTATATTGAGTAAATTTTTAAACAATATTTTATCCACAGGGGGAGTAAAA
>CAYJOO010000086.1:0-1037 GCA_964371845.1 uncultured Azospirillaceae bacterium
AGAAGATTTAACCCAAGAGATGATTTATGACATATATTAAAAATGCAAAAATAACTGGTTTTGGGCATTGCTTGCCTAAAAAAGTTTTATCAAACACAGATTTGGAAAAAATTGTAGAAACTTCTGATGAGTGGATTACAACAAGAACAGGTATTAAAAGTCGTCATGTAGTTGAAAATGAACTGACTTCAGATTTGGCTTATGAGGCTGCAAAACAGGCGTTGGCAAATGCAAATGTTGCTATAGATGATGTTGACCTTATAGTTATGGGAACAGTTACTCCTGATAGTACAACTCCTGCAACAGCTTGTTATGTTGCCAAAAAACTTGGTATAAAACCTGGTGTGCCTTGCTTTGATGTATCAGCTGCATGCTCTGGGTTTGTATATTCACTCCAAGTTGCATCAAACATGATCAAACTTGGTCAAGCAACAAAAGCAATTGTTATTGGTGGCGAGTCTTTGTCAAAAATTACAGACTGGACAGACAGAAACACTTGTGTTTTATTTGGTGATGGAGCAGGTGCTGTTGTTTTGGAAGCAACTGATAATTTGGAAGAAGGCATTTTGTTTACAAAAATTTATGCTGACGGAAATCAAGTAGAAGCTTTGAAAACAATTGGTGGCGTTGCAAGCACAAAAACAGGCAGCCTTTTAAATATGGCCCGGCCACCATTTTTTAAATATGCTGGACCGTCGCCTGTTCAAGGCCCACCACCGGCCTTTGAAGCAACAGGGCATAAAGTTGAAGATATTGATTGGTTGGTGCCTCATCAAGCAAACGTTAGAATTATAGATATGGTTGGCAAAAAACTTGGAATTGATTCAAATAAAGTTATTACAACTCTTGATCATCATGGTAATACTTCTGCAGCTTCAATACCTTTGGCTTTGTCAGAGAGTGTTCAGGCTGGCAAAATTAAAAAAGGTGATCTTGTAATGCTATCTTCAATGGGAGCTGGTTTTACTTGGGGAGCTGCTTTAATTAAGCTATAATTTGTATAAACAAAAAAAGCGTTAGATTGTTTCTAACGCTTT
>CAYJOO010000086.1:1047-2537 GCA_964371845.1 uncultured Azospirillaceae bacterium
TTGAGTTGTTTTTTTTGATCTCTAGACATTGAGTTGTATACTAATATTGCATTTTGCTTTGCGTTTTCAACCCCAAGGTTTAAGGCTTTTTGGTATAATAAAAATGCTTTAATCAAATCTTGATAAACGCCGATTCCTTTAGCGTTCATAAATGCAAATATTTCAACAGCTTGAGGGTCATTTGCTTTTATTTTTTCTTGTATTATTTCTATATCATAAGGAGTTGTTTTGTTTTGTTGCACTGCAAGTATCACGCTTTGCCATTTTAGCTCTTGTGCTCTTAGCTCTTGGGCTTTTAAGGCTCTTTTGTCAGTAAATTCAACAATTTGGTCAATGTTATGCATATCTTGTTTTTTTGATGAGATAGAAGCCTCAATTTCTTCAATATCTTTTATAAAATTTGGTTCCTCTCTGTTTTTGACAAACAAAGGCAGATAATCTTGGTTATTTGCTTTTATTATTTGGCGATAAATCTCATCCAAATTTGATGATTGTGCCAAACAAATGCTTGGCATCATTAAGATGGTTGATAAAATAAATATATGTTTTGCAATTTTCATATTGTCATAATAGATTATTATTGTTAATAATAAAGTATAAATGTTAATTTATAAACAAGTAGGACAAAAATGGTTTTTGAAGACATCACGCAAATGGTTGGTAATACCCCAATTTTGCGCTTAAAAAAAATTGAAGAAAAATATAAGACAAAGGCAAAAGTTTTTGCAAAACTTGAGTTTTATAATCCAGTTTTTTCTGTAAAAGACAGGGCTGCTCTTGCAATGATTGAAGATGTGCAAGCCAACGATGATACGGTGTTTGTGGAGGCAACCAGTGGCAATACAGGTGTTTCTTTGGCTGCGTTTTGTGCTGCAAAAGGATATAAGCTGATTTTAATTATGCCACAATCTATGAGTGAAGAAAGAGTTTTATTAATCAAACATTTTGGTGCAGAGGTTGTTTTGACGCCAAGTGAAGGCGGGATGCAAGCCAGTGTTGATTATGCCAGCGAGCTTGTGAAAAAAAACAAAAACTATGTTTATATTAATCAGTTTAATAATGAGAGCAATCCAAAAGCTCATATGTTTTCAACAGCGGTTGAAATTATGGACGATATGGACGGAAACATTGATGCTATTGTGCTTGGTGTTGGTACTGCAGGAACTATTAATGGGGTTTCAAAAGTTTTGAAATCTTTGAATGAAAATATTAAAATAATTGCAGTTATGCCAGATACTCAACCACATAAAATTATGGGAATTGGCCCCAACTTTAAACCTTGTTTTTTTGAAGATGATATGATTGATGAAACATATTTTTGTAGCAGCGATGATGCAATTAATATGGCAAAAGAAGTTGCAAAAACACAAGGTCTTGGCGTGGGAATATCTTCAGGAGCAGCATTAAAAGCTGCTGTCGAAATTGCAAAAAGAGAAGATATGAAAGATAAAAATGTGGTTGTTTTATTTGCATCTTTTGTAGAAAGATAT
>CAYJOO010000086.1:2547-4145 GCA_964371845.1 uncultured Azospirillaceae bacterium
ATCAACGGGAGTTTTTGACTAATGGGGTATAATACAATTTTGGGCAGATATTTATCAAAAAATTTGCTTATGACATTTTTGTTTGTGCTTTTTGTGGTGGCAGCAATAGTGTTTTTGTTTGATATGATTGAGATATTAAGAAAATATGGTGGCAATGAAATGGTTGATGGCTTTTCTTTGTTTAAGCTTGGGATTTCTAGAATGCCTCAAACTTTTAATATGATTTTTCCTTTTGTGATGCTTATTGCTGCGCAAGCTACTTTTTATAAGTTATCAAAAAGCAATGAATATGTTGTGATTAGGACAGCAGGGGCAAACTTGTTGCAATTCTTAAAGCCTTTTTTATATACAACCTTTTTAATTGGTATCTTTAATATCATGGCATTAAACCCCATGCTTGCAAAAATGCAAGAAATTCATGAAACAATTATATATAGAATTGAAACCAAAAACCCGAATGCGTTTGTTTTTTCTGATAAAGGACTTTGGATAAAAGAAGGCGAGGGCAACGTATCTGCTGTTTTGCACGCAAAAAAAATATTGCAAGAAAATGAAGGCCTTTTGATGAGAAACATCTTGATTTTAGAAATTGAAGATAATAAAAAACTAAATAGAAGAATTGAGGCTTTTGCCGGTGTCTTAAATGGTGGGCGCATAGAACTGCAAGGGGTTAAAATATATAAGATTGGGCAAGCAACAAAAAGCTATGCAAATTTTGAATATCAAACAAACTTGGATATAAACAGAGTAAAAGAAAGCTTTATTGATCCAGATGCAATTTCTTTTTGGAAGCTGCCATCAATGATTGCATTTTATCAAAAAGCAGGATTTAGTGCAAAACCATATGTTGTTAAATTTTTATCGCTTTTGGCGTTGCCATTCTTGCTTTGTGCATTGGTGTTGTTGGCTGCAATATTTTCTTTGCAAACAACTCATAGAAAAGGAAGCGTGATGCATTTGATTGTTTCTGGTTTGTCTACGGGTTTTTTGATATATTTCTTATCTCAGCTGATTTATGCATTGGGCTCAACAGATATGTTTCCGTCATTCTTGGCGGCATTTTCACCAGCGCTTATTGTTGGCTTGTTGTCTGCAAGTGTTTTATTGCAAATGGAGGAAAAATGAGGATAGCTTTTTTTCAACCAGATATTGCTCAAAATGCAGGGACAATTATCAGGCTTGGTGCTTGTTTGAACGTTGGGGTTGATATTATTGAGCCATGCGGATTTTTGTTTAATGATAAAGCTTTTAAGCGAGCAGGAATGGATTATATAGAAACGTGTGAATATAAAAGACACGCTTCTTGGCAAGATTTTTTGGAATATAGAAAAGAAAATGCAAAAGAATATGGCAGAATTGTGTTATTGACCACAAAAGCAAGCAAAAATTATCTTGATTTTGAGTTTTTGGAAAATGATATCTTATTATTGGGCAGAGAATCAAAAGGGGTGCCGCAAGAGGTGCATGATATTGTTGAGGGAAGGGTGATTATACCAATGACTGAGCATGCAAGATCATTAAACGTTGCAATTAGTGGAGCAATGGTTTTGGGCGAGGGCTTAAGGCAAGTTGGCAAAAGCTTATAAATTTTAAGGGCG
>CAYJOO010000087.1:0-4091 GCA_964371845.1 uncultured Azospirillaceae bacterium
ATGGCTGGTATATGTTAGCAGGCTCCCTCGTCAACTCATTTCATTAGCAAAAAAAAAGACGCAAGATAATTTGCGTCTTTTTTATAATACCACCAATGCACTCACCCAACATTTGATGAAAACTTATTTAAGTCTCCGCACAAAAGCAGTTCAATA
Organism: uncultured Azospirillaceae bacterium; assembly: GCA_964371845.1. Taxonomy (GTDB): domain Bacteria; phylum Pseudomonadota; class Alphaproteobacteria; order RF32; family CAG-239; genus JAWXUC01. Next base: position 157 of record CAYJOO010000087.1, read on the forward strand.
TTATCATTTATTTTTTCAAACATATCACCTAATGTTTGCATCTCTTCTTTATAAAAATTGCTTAGAACATGATTTATGACATCAATTTTGTCATTGCCGATTCCAATGCGTATTCTATAATATTGGTTGCCAATTTGACCATCAATGCTCTTAAGACCATTGTGACCACCACTTCCGCCACCAATTTTTGATTTTATTTTGCCCATTGGCAAGTCCAAATCATCATGAATAACAATAACATCATTTGGCGCAATTTTATAAAAACTCATTGCAGCCAAAACGGAGCTTCCAGACAAATTCATAAATGTCTGTGGTTTTAATGCCAACACCTTATGCCCAGCTATTTTGCCTTCACAAATCAAGCCATTAAACTTTTTTTTCTCATCACAAAAACTATGGCACTTGCATATTTCATCAAGTGCCATAAAGCCAACATTGTGGCGTGTGTTTTTATATTGTGCTCCAGGATTACCTAGTCCAACAATAAGCTTCATGCTTAAACTCTAACAAAGTCTACGTGCAATGGAGCGTCTGTTACTGGATGAAACTGAACATCTTGACACATAACATTATGTTTTTTGCCATCAACATCTAATTCAATTTTCATATCATAAAAACCAACCATATCCAAAGCTTTTTCAAGCTCAACTGGATGAAGGCTGATCATTACAGGCTCAGCTTTGCCGCCATAAATAACTGCAGGAACACGACCTAAACGTCTGCACTCTCTAGCTGCCCCCTTACCTGCTTTTTCTCTTGCTTGTGCATTAAATTTTAATTCACTCATTTTATTTTCCTTATAAAAAATTATACAATCAAGACCTCCAAGGGTGTCTTAATCAAGCGTATTCATATACTCTTTTTTTTAATTTTGCAAGTAAAAACTTGATTTTTTTCAAATAAGTGTCTATATAAGCGGCAAGGAGAATAAAATGAAAGACAATTGCACATCATTTATGATATACAACAACAACTACCGCGGGCGCTTAATTAGGCTCGATGACGTGGTTTCTCAAATCATTACAAACCATAAATATCCCTTGCCTATAGCTCACGTTATTGCAGAAGGCACAACACTTGCAGCAACTTTGGCAAGCGCCTTAAAGTATGAGGGCTTATTTACATTGCAAACACAAAGCAACGGCCCCATATCACAAGTTGTAATAGATGTTAGCTCAAATGGAGACATCAGAGCATGTGCAACATATAGCCAAAGCAAATTAGACAAAGCACAAGGCTTAAGAAAAACCTCTGGCGAAGTTGAACCTGCACCAAATTTAATGGGTGGTGGGCATTTGGCTTTTACAATTGACCAAGGCAAAGACACTCAACTATATCAAGGAATTGTTGAATTAAAAGGCAAAACTTTTTCTGACCTCGTCTTAAAATATTTCAAGGAATCAGAACAAATTGAAACATACATAAAATTATACACACACTACCAAAACGGTTGGAAAACAGCATGCCTAATGCTACAAAAAATGCCTGGCTCTACAGAAGAGGATAAAAACAACTGGGAAGAAGCAAAACTGCTAGCAAACAGCTTAAATGAAGACGAATTATTTTTACAGGGCTTGACAAATCAAGAAATATTGCATAGATTGTTCCACAATAGCGACTTAAAAGGCGGAGAAGAAAAAAAATACAACTTCAACTGCCGTTGCTCCAGAGAAAAACTGCAAACCACATTAAGTGGCTTTGCCAAAGAAGACATTGACGCAATGGCAAAAGACAACAAAATTCAAGTAACCTGCCAGTTTTGCGCAACTGAATATATATTTGAAAAAGGTGAGTTAATAACTCAATAAGGACTAAAAATGAAAAAACTTATTATAACTTTTATGGCACTTATAACAATAACTGCTTGTAACACAACATCAAACGACATTCAAACATATACTGCGCCAAGTTTTGCAACTCAAGGCCCTATCAAATTAAATGTTAGCAAGGTTGACGTTGTATCAGAGTTCATCCCAACATTCACACGCCCAAATGTTGAGCACCTCTTCCCAGTTTCAATAGAAAAAACTGCAAGAGCATGGGCAGAAGACAGGCTTGAGCCAACAAATATCAACTCAAGCAAAGAGGCCATTCTTACTATCAAGAATGCAAGTGTTGTAGAAGAATTAATTGAATCAGAAAAACTACTACACAAAGATCAATTAAAATACACTGCAAAATTAGACATTGAGCTAAAAATAAAAGATCAAAATAACCTCTCAAGTGCACAAACAGAAATCAGAGCATGGAGAGAGCTTACAATTCCTTTTGACACACCTCTTGCACAAAAAGAAGTTTATTGGAATTCAATGGTTGAAAAATTGTTCTCAGAGTTCAACACTCAAATGAGCCAAAACATCAACGAATATCTTGACCAATACATCGTAAGATAACACCATAAAGGGCGCCAGCCCTTTATTTTTTATAAAGCAAAAAAAATGAAAAAATACAAAACCCCAATAATCATAACCGCAATAGCATTAACTATTGCAGCAATCTTTACATTTACAAAAAAAGATGCTCAATTTTATATTAATGAAGCAAACAATGCCCTAAACGCCCCAAGAACCACACAACAAGCTTTTGAGGCAAACACAATCTATGCTATCAAAAATCTTGATATTGCCAAAAGCAAATACCCCTTGCGCCTTGATATAAGATTTGGCAAAGCATACATCTGTAGCTTAATAGAAGACACTCAATGCCTACAAGATGAAATCATAAAAACACTAGAGCTTTCTCAAACAAACAACAACCAATGGCAATGGGAAAACAATGAAACAAAAGACAACACCTTTATGTTAGATGCAATTCAACCATATCAAGAAATGCTACTAAGAAACCACAAAGACAAAGAAAGCTTTGCCATATCAAAAACTGTCTTAAAATATTATCCTCAAGACATCAAAACCTTAAACAACTTGGCAACATACTACTTTTATCAAGGCAACTTTGCCAAAGCAAAAGAGGTTTTATTAGAGGCAAACAAGATAAACCCAGATGATGAAATTATAATAAAAAATCTGCAACTAATAAACAAACAATAATAAAGAAAAGACCACAAAAATGTGGTCTTTTTCTGTTGATAACTTAATAAAAATCCACACTAATAAAACAAATATTCTATAATAAAGTCAAAATAATTTATAAAGGATAATATAGGATTTTATTATGAGTGAAGAAATAAACAAAAACGAATATGGCGCAGACAGTATTAAAGTATTAAAAGGCTTGGACGCCGTTAGAAAACGCCCAGGAATGTACATCGGTGACACTGATGACGGCTCTGGCTTGCACCATATGGTTTATGAAGTTTTAGACAACGCAATTGACGAAGCATTAGCTGGCCACTGTGACAAAACAGAAATCATCTTAAACGCAGACGGCTCTGTAACAGTGCGTGATAACGGCCGTGGTATCCCTGTAGATATTCACAAAGAAGAAGGCGTATCTGCTGCAGAAGTTATTATGACCCAACTTCACTCAGGCGGCAAATTTGACAACAATTCATACAAAGTATCTGGTGGTTTGCACGGTGTGGGTGTGTCTGTGGTTAATGCTCTTTCTGTGTGGTTAAACTTGCGCATTTGGCGTGAAGACAAAGAACACTTGGTAACATTCTCTCATGGTGATGTAGTAGAACACTTAAAAGTTGTTGGCGACACTCCTGGCCGTCATGGTACAGAGGTAACATTCTTGCCTTCAACAGAAACATTTTCAAACATCACGTTTGATTTTGACACCTTAGAGCGTTCAATTAGAGAAAAAGCATTCTTAAATTCTGGCGTTCACCTAGAGTTAACAGACAACCGTGGCGCTGAGCCAAGAACTGTTGTAATGCATTATGAAGGCGGTTTGAAGGCATTTGTAAACCACTTAAACAAATCAAAAACTCCATTACACGAGGCTGTTGTTTCTTTTGGTGCAGAAAAAGA
>CAYJOO010000088.1:0-4064 GCA_964371845.1 uncultured Azospirillaceae bacterium
GTCTATGGAAAATAACGTTATTACCGCAAAAGGTAAATTGGGTGAATTAAACTATCAGTTTGATGATAGCTTAGTTTCTGTAAAAATAAATGAAGGTGAAGTTGCTGTAGCTCCTTTGTCTCAAACTAAAAAATCAAGATCTTTGTGGGGAACTACAAGAGCTAGAATTAATGTTTTATTTCAAGGCGTTGATAATGGTTTTTCAAAAAGTTTAGAGCTTATTGGTGTGGGTTATAAAGCAAGAGTTGAAGGCAAAAAACTTATTATGTCTTTGGGGTTTTCTCATGATGTAATTTTTAATGCTCCTGAGGGCATTACAATCGCTTGTCAATCACCTACTCAATTAACTGTAAGTGGTGCAGATAAACAATTAGTTGGCCAAGTTGCTGCGGAAATCAGAAAATACAGAAAACCAGAACCTTATAAAGGTAAAGGTGTACGTGTTGATGGTGAATATGTACGTCGCAAAGAAGGCAAGAAAAAATAAGGAATAATGAAATGAATACACCAAGAAAATTGTATGAAAAAAGAAAGGCTCGTGTTCGTTCTGCGCTTAAGAAATCTGCAAATGGCAAAATGCGTTTGTCAGTATTTAGAAGCGGAAAACATATTTATGCACAAGTTATTGATGATATTAATGGTGTTAGCGTTGCTGCAGCATCTACTTTAGAAGCTAAAATGCGTGAAGCTATTAAAAAATCATCTAACATTGAAGCAGCTACAGCTGTTGGTAAACTAATTGCTGAAAAAGCTGTAAAAGCTGGTGTTAAAGAAGTAATCTTTGACAGAGGCGGTTATGTGTATCACGGTAGAGTAAAAGCCCTAGCAGATGCTGCTAGAGAAGCTGGCTTGCAGTTTTAAGGAGCAATAAGGTATGAATAAAATGACAGATCGTAAGATTGAAAAGAAAGATGATTTGGTTGAAAAACTAGTTCATGTTAACCGTGTTGCTAAAACTGTTAAAGGTGGTAGAACTATGAGCTTTGCAGCTGTTGTGGTTGTTGGTGATAAAAAAGGCCGTGTTGGTTATGGACATGGTAAAGCTTCTGAAGTGCCAGAAGCTATCACAAAAGCAACTAACGAAGCGAAAAGAAACATGGTAAGAGTACCTCTTCGTGAAGGTAGAACATTACACCATGATATCTCTGGCAGATTTGGTGCTGGTAAAGTAGTTTTAAGAACTGCTCCATCTGGTACTGGTATCATTGCTGGTGGTGCTATGCGTGCTATCTTTGAAGTTTTGGGTGTGCAAGACGTTGTGGCAAAATCTTTGGGTTCTAACAATCCATACAACATGATTAAAGCTACGTTTGATGCTCTTGTTAACTCTGCATCTCCTCGTGCAATTGCTGCAAAAAGAGGTAAAAAAGTGGGTGATATCGTTGCAAGACGTGAAAACACTTCTAATGCAAAACTTGCTGTTGAGGAGGCATAATCATGGCTAAAACAATTAAAGTAAAACAAATCAAAAGTGCTATTGGCCGTCCTGATACTCAGGAAAAAACATTAATCGGTCTTGGCTTAAATAAATTAAACAAAGTGCGTGAGCTTGAAGATACTCCATCTATACGTGGTATGATCAGAAAAGTTGCACACTTAGTGGAGGTTATTGAAAACTAAGGATTTGCAGATAAGGTGAGGGCATAGTTGTTAATTTTTCTCTCGTGTACCATCTTTTATGTACATGTTGTTCAAAATTAACTGCCTAGCCCCTCACTTCTTTACAAATCTATTGTGTTTCAATACTTTATAAGAGGAATTGAAAAATGAAACTTAATGAATTACAAGACAATAACGGTGCAAGAAAAGGCCGTATGAGAGTTGGTCGTGGTATCGGCTCTGGTAAAGGTAAGACTTGTGGTCGTGGTGTTAAAGGTCAAACATCTCGTAGTGGTGTTGCTATCAATGGTTTTGAAGGTGGTCAAATGCCTATTTACCGTCGTGTGCCAAAACGTGGCTTTAACAATCCGTTTGCAAAAACTTTTGCAGTTGTTAATTTGGATAACTTGCAAAAAGCAATTGATGCAGGCAAATTGGCAAACACTATTGACGTTGCAGCGCTAAAAGCAGCTGGCTTGGTTAATAAAGAATTAGACGGTGTTAGATTGCTTGCACGCGGTGCATTGTCTCACAAAGTTGAGATCTCTGTTAATTCTGCATCTGCAACAGCTGTTGCAGCAGTAGAAAAAGCAGGTGGAAAAGTAAACTTAGTATAATTGCTAAATACTAGAAACCCCAAACCCTTATGTACGCTTAGTTGTGCACAATAGGTTTGGGGTTTTGTTGTATCTGGACCATTTTATGATTAAGTGGCACAGTTTTTTGCTTATCTTTTATTATTTAACTTATCAGCAGATAGAAATAAAACGTGGTTTTTGCCGCGTTTTTTTTGTATAGAAAAGGCTTGATTCTATTTATATAATTTTGTATAAGCATTTTGCAAACTAATACATAATAAATTATGAAAAATTTCTTTTATAGAACCTTAGTATACAAGGTTGTGAATGGGACTATTAAAATTAACAGAGGCCCATTATATAATGAGCTAAAGGAAGCAATTGAAAAAGCTCCCAAAGTATTGATGAAAGAAGAGCGCCATATTGGCTTCTTCGTAAAAAAAGTTGAATACGCCCCAAGAGGCGGAATTATGATGAAAAGGGAAACTAAGGTTTCTGATAATTATTATTTTTATCCACTCAAGAAAGTGAGTGATGTCTTGAAAGAACCAAATATAACAGAGGCTTTAGCTACACAATTAAAGGATAAACCAGATGATATCTGCTTGATAACAAAAGCAGGATGGGTTATTGTCCTTACATAAAAAATAAGCCCCTTTCTAGGGGCTTATTTTAATATGCAAAAGCCTTCATACTGGTGATTTTTTTGCCGTCCATGATTTTTTGTATCATGTATTTTTCAGCATCTGCTTTTTCATTATCAGCCATTTCAGATTTGCTTATAATAATTCTGAGTTCTTTTATTTTTGCATTTTGACTTTTTAGGGCATTTATTTTTTCTGCTTCTTTAATTGCATAAGCAGGTTTTTCATTGCCGCCTTGGTCTATGAAAGTCTTTTTTTGGAGTACTCCATCTGTTTTTAATAATAATTTTGAGTTGTCATTATAAGTACTCTCAGCTTCAAGAATCGCTTTTTTGCCACTCATATCTATGTTGTATGATCTTTGTACTCCATCTGCTTGAGTTTCTTTTATACTTATTTTGTCTCCGTTTGAAGTAACTTCTTGATTGGCATAGCCTCTGTTGTCATCAAAATATTTTGATGATAAGTGATTTTTTATGACTGTTGTGCCAATTAATTTGGACGTTCTTTGTTCTTCTTTTTCTATTTCAATTTCTAGGTTCTTTCTTTTGTTGACATCTGTTTCATTATCTAACCTATTCTTTAAGTTTTCTTGTCCGGCTTTAATGCTGTTAATAGATGTGCGATTTATATCTCCATTGTTTTTTATTAGATTCTTTGAAGCGTTACCCATGCCTTGATTATGTTCATAAATCAAGTTGCCATTTGCATCATATTCTTGATATTCTTTTTGCTCATAACTTTCTTTGACTACGGTTTTTGATGGCTCATTTTTGAAAGTGGTTGCTTTGCCGCTTTGTGTTATGCTATTGAAGTAGCTTCTGGTTACATCACCATTGGCTGCAACTGTTACACTAAACTCTCTTGGTGACAATTTTTTTAAGCCAAATAATTTGCCTGCATATGTGTATGTTGTACTGCCATCTGCATTTTTTGTTGCAATGCCTCTTTCCTTGGCTCTTTGTAGAGCGCGTTGAGCTCTTTTTTGCTCTCTTAGGTCTTGTGTTTCAACTTCTCTGGTTGAGCGTCCTTGAGCATCTGTGCCATAGGTTTTTGTGACTATTTTGTTTTTCTTTTTTGTAATTCTGACAAGATTGCCGTCTTTGTCTTTTTTCATGATAACGTTACCTGATTTGTATACCCCATCTTTATCGACAAATCCTGCTTTTGTAAGTTTATCAAAATAGTTTCTTTGGTAGTTTGCTTTTTGCTGTGTTCTGGCTCTCATTATGCCGGTTGCAGC
>CAYJOO010000089.1:0-4063 GCA_964371845.1 uncultured Azospirillaceae bacterium
AAGCAAATATAGAAAATTATACTCGTCAATTAAAAATGCTTGGTTTTTCTTTTGATTGGGACAGATGTATTTCAACTTGTGATCCAGAATATTTTGTTTGGACACAAAAAATGTTTCTTAAATTTTTAGAAAAAGGTTTGGCTTACAAAGACAAAAAAGCAATTAACTGGTGTAGTGATTGCAGAATTGGGCTTGCTCATGAAGAAGTTGTTAATGGCAAATGTGAGCGCTGCGGTGGCCAAGTTGTGCAAAAAGAAAAAACACAATGGATGCTTGCTATTACAAAATATGCAGACAGATTAATAGATGACCTAGAAGATTTGGACTTTATTGATAGAGTTAAAACAGGGCAGATTAACTGGATTGGCCGCTCAGAAGGTGCAGAGCTTGACTTTAAGTTTGGTGATAACAAATTAACAGTATTTACAACACGTCCAGACACTGCCTTTGGTGTGACATATATGGTGCTTGCTCCAGAACATCCATTTGTTAAAGAAATGGCCTTTGATAATAGAGCAGAAATTGATGCATATGTTGATGCAACAAAACGCAAAACTGATTTGGAACGCTCAATGGATACTAATAAAACGGGTGTGGAACTTAAAGGTGTTAAAGCAATTAATCCGTTTAATGGTGCTGAAATTCCTGTATTTATTTCTGATTATGTTTTGATGGGATATGGAACAGGGGCAATTATGGCCGTGCCTGCGCATGATCAACGTGACTGGGATTTTGCTAAAGCATTTGATTTGCCAATTATTCCTGTTTTGGCAGGTGGCAATATTGAAGAAAAAGCTCATGAAGAAGAAGGCGAACATATCAATTCTGGCTTTATGGATGGAATGCTTAAGGACGAGGCTATGGCTCAAGCCACAAAATTTGCAACAGAAGGTGGTTTTGGTGAAGCAAAAATCAATTATAAATTACGTGATTGGGTGTTTTCTCGTCAGCGCTATTGGGGAGAGCCTATTCCTGTTGTGCATTGTGATGCTTGTGGTGTGGTGCCAGTTCCAGAAGCTGAATTGCCATTGTTATTGCCAGAAGTTGAAGATTATTTGCCAAACGAGGAGGGTGACAGTCCGCTTGCAAAAGCAACTGATTGGGTGAATACACCTTGCCCTAAATGCGGTAAAGCAGCAAAAAGAGAAACAGATACAATGCCTGGCTGGGCAGGGTCTTCTTGGTATTTCTTGCGCTATATTGACCCTCATAACAAAGAGGCATTTGCATCAAGAGAGGCTCAAGAATATTGGATGAATGTTGATTTGTATAATGGCGGTATGGAGCATGTTACGCTTCACTTATTATACTCTCGTTTTTGGCATAAGTTTTTGTATGATTGTGGCATGGTTACCACTTCTGAGCCATATCAACGTCGTGTTGCTCATGGAATGATTTTGGGCGAAGATGGTGAGAAGATGTCAAAATCTCGCGGCAATGTTATTAACCCAGATGAAATTGTTGACACTTATGGTGCAGATGCATTCAGATTATATGAAATGTTTATTGGCCCATTTGATCAAGTTGCACCATGGTCTGATGAAAGCTTGAATGGTGTGTTTAGATTTATTGCAAAGATTTGGGCATTAAACACCAAGGTTGCAGATATTGCTCCATCAAAAGATGACTTGTTTAATATGCATAAAACAATACTTGATGTTATTGAGCGTATTGATTTGATGAAGTTTAATACGGCAGTATCTAGTTTGATGACATTTGTTAATTATTTGGGAAGCTTAAAGCAAGTGCCTCAAGAGTGTTTTGAAACGTTGTTAAAATTATTATCACCATTTGCGCCACACGTGGCAGAAGAACTGTGGACCAAGTTGGGCAATGATGGATTGGTATTAAAGCAAGCGTTTCCTGAAGGAGATAAATCATTAGCAACATCTGATGTGGTGACTGTTGCAGTGCAAATTTGTGGCAAAATGCGCGGCACAGTTGAGGCTCCTTTGGATGCATCAGAAGATGAGGTAAAAGCTCTTGCATTTGCTTTGGATAATGTTAAGGCGCAAACAGAAGGCAAAGAAATTAAACGTATTATATATGTAAAGAATAAAATTTTGAACATAATCATTTAAGGCAATACGTTTGGAGATTATAAAAAATGCGGTAAAACATACCGCATTTTTTTGTTGCAAGAAACTGATAAATATTGTATATTCATTTTATAAGATTAATTATTTTAAGAGAGTTGCGAAATGGATTAAGGAACCACTCTTTAAAAACGCATAATTACAAGATGAAAAAAATTATTATTTGTATGATAACAGCCTTGGTGCTGGGGTCGTGTGTATCACACAATGAAAAGGTTATTGCATCTGCTCAAGTTGTTATGGCTGAACACAAAATGCAGAGCCCTGATAAACTTTTATCCTCAATAATCTCTGCACATGAAGAGCAAAAATTTCCGTTACGAGTGGTGATTTATGGCTCAAATCTTGTTATTATCAATGAGAAAGATAAAGAAATGAGATTTTTTGTTCAAAAAGAGCAAATAGTGCAAAGCATTGGCTCTGATAAGAGTTTGGTAAAAAGATTTTCAAGCATATATAACCAACTTGAGAAGGGATATGCAAATATTAAAAAAGAGCCATCGGCCTTTTTTTCTTGCCCAGCCTCAAGTGCAAGAAGCCTGAACGGCGAAACAATGTCTTTACGTGAGGCTCTTGATAAAGGGAGTAGAGATGTTGGCATTCAAGAACCTGTTTATATAGAAAAACAGAACTCATCATCTATAATCCTTAATATTAAAGGGGAGAGATATATGTTTTCTGTTAATTAAAAATTAAAACACCTATCATTTTATTGATAGGTGTTTTTTGTTTATAGTTCTTCGTCTGTTTCTGCGGCACCAGCTTTATAAAGTTTGGCATCTTCTGGTGAGAGGATTTCTAATAATCTAAATAATCCACCGGCGTGTTTTTTTTCATCTTCTGCGATTTCTGAAAGAACTTTTTTTACTTCATCACTTTCAGTTGATTCCATAATCTGTTGATATATCTGAATTGATTCAAATTCTGATGCAATGCCAAATTTGATGGCGCGCAGTACTTCTACTTTTGAAAGTTTTTCTTTTGGGGTTTTGATTTTTTTTATATTACAAAATTCTGGCATATTAATTCTCCTTATATTTAATGCAAGATTAAATATAGTAGCTATTTTGATGATTTAAAGATATTGACAAAAAAATAATTTTCTTATATTAAAGCTGTTCAAAAAAATAATTATTATTCACATAAAATTAAAATTAAAATGGCAGGTTATACAGCGACACTATCAAATGCTCGAGGCAAAAATGCAAGAATTATTGATCTGGAGATTCCAAAAGGAACTATAATATCTAAATTGACGGCAACATCAAGAGAAGACTTAACAAACGAAGAAGTTAAGTGTCAAAAAAATGGATGGAGCTTATCTCCATTTTGGGAAGAGATTGTTGTTAAAGGCGTTATATATTATAACAGAGAGATATATAAAGGCAAGGCGCCAAAATGCCCAGAAGGATATAAGCGCATAGCTTTGACAAAGGCTATGGCTAATGTCAGATAAAATTAACCGCCAACTTTTGTTGGCGGTTTTATTTTTAACTATCACCGATGCGAAGAGCTTCTATAAAGGCTGATTGAGGAACCTCAACACGACCAAATTGGCGCATTCTCTTCTTGCCCTTTTTTTGCTTGTCTAAAAGTTTTCTTTTTCTGGAAGCATCACCACCATAACATTTGGCGGTAACATCTTTTCTCATTGCAGAGATTGTCTCACGAGCAACAACTTTGCCACCAATTGCAGCCTGAATTGGAATTTTAAATAAATGCCTTGGGATGAGATCTTTTAATCTTTCGCAAATTTGTCTGCCACGGGCTTCTGCTTGGGTTTTGTGGCATAAAAAGGCCAAAGCATCAACAGGCTCTTCATTAATTAAGATTTGAACTTTTACCAGATTTGATTCTTCATAACCAATCATTTCATAATCAAAACTTGCATAGCCAGAAGTAATTGACTTTAATCTGTCATAAAAGTCAAAAACAATTTCATTAAGCGGAATGCGATATACAACCAT
>CAYJOO010000090.1:0-4018 GCA_964371845.1 uncultured Azospirillaceae bacterium
ATCACTTTTTTTTGATTGGCGATATCCCAAAAAAGATCACCTATCCCTTCAGGGTACTTTTGTTCTAGCTTTTCTATAGCTAAACTTAAATTTTTTTTATCCATAATGTTTAAATTTAATTGTTGATACTATAATTTATTTTATATGGTAACAATATTCTTTTCAAAGTATTTTGTCAATATTTTTATTATTTGCAAGGAGATTGAATATTTTTACACTTGGAAAGTTCAATCAAGTTGAGCTATGACAGTATTTGTTGGTTGTTTTTCTGTTGTATTAAATGCCTTGTTTTTAGGTTAAAAAAAGGAATTTTCTTGTTTTACAAGCACTTAAACTCAAATTGGTTCGAAGTAGTGGCATAAATGCTTCATTTTAAAATGCCAACATTCGAACTCGGCTAAGCGCTTGATTTTTATGTAAAAAAACCGCCTTTGCGACGGTTTTTACTAAATGGTGAGAGGTTCTGTGCAATACACGGGCCAACCCCATTCTTGTCATTGCACGGCTCGACCGTGCTATCCAAGTGAAAATTGGCAAAATTTTATCATCGCCCCAATAATTTTTTAGAATAAAAAATTATGAATTGTTTAGCTTTAATTTATCTTTCTTTTGATTTACAAAATCAAAAAATAAATCTAAGATTTCTTTTTTATTGCAGTCGCTCTCATTACTTATTATCTCTTCTAGGGCTTTAATTTTGTTCTCTAATGACATCTTGTCTAACATAGTATTATGTATGTTTGTAATAAAATCTCTTTGTTCTGTAAAGTAGTTAGGCAAGTCATTAAAATGACTAGTATATGTTTTTTGTTTTATATACATAGCAAATGGTAAAACATCATGTATAACAGCAGTTCCCATTGCAATTTTTGCACCACTACCAACATTTCTTTCATGGTGAATGCATACGCCACTGCTTATATCTGCACCTTTATATATTTTAACTGTTCCATTACAGCATACATTGCTACATATAATAGTGTCAAATTCTGCATTATCAAGATTTTTAATATTTCCAAAACCAATTTCACAATCATGATGTATTGTAACATTGTTTAATATATAGCATCTGTCTGCTATTTTGGTTATCTTCTCCTTTTTTGCACTCAAATTAATAACAAAATTTTCGCCAAAAAAATTGTTATTTCCTATTTCTATTTGTCCTTCATAATTTTTATATATTGTCCATTTAGGCCAAAATCCGATTTTTGCCCCTGATAAGAAAGTGTTATTATCTCCAATTGTTGTTTGACCTCTTATAATGGTATCTGAAATTATTTTATTGTTTTTTCCTATTTTTACTTCACTTGATATTGAGCATCTTTCCCCAATATGCGTGTTGTCACCAATAATAGCACCCGACTTAATTATTGAGAATTCGCCAATCTCAACATTTCTACCAATTATTGCACCATCTTCAACTATGGCTGTTTTGCTAATTTTATTCATATGTCGCTCCTTATGTTTGCTTATAAATACAATAAGAGTTATATCACAAATGTAAATACTTATTTTTCTGTTGTATTAAATGGCTTTGAAATAGGTTAAGAATTGGCGAATGCAAGAAAAACAAGGGCTTCTAACCACATCCCGTCGCTTTCAGTGCCCCCCTCTAGCCAGAGGGGAATTAATTGGTTCGAATGTTCTTAAACTTTGGCTTGTTTTGAAAACGCAACATTCGAACTCGGTTAAGCGCTTGATTTTTATATAAAAAAAACCGCTTTCACGACGGTTTTTACTAAATGGTGAGCCCAACAACGGATTGACTAAAAATCGCCTTCGCGATTTTCTTAACGCCTTCCCTCATTCATTCGCGTTGCTCACCGCCACACGCCCGTGTGGCTCTCATTCGGTCTCAAACCTGTTTCTCACAGGTTCAACCCCTAAGTATTCATTCATTTATAAAAAAACCACTCGCTAGGAGTGGTTGTTTTATAAATGGTGAGCCCAACAGGATTCGAACCTGTGACCCTTTGATTAAAAGTCAAATGCTCTACCAACTGAGCTATGGGCCCTCACACAATCTTAAGCTCATTTGCTCAAGACTGAGGAATAGATATATGATAAAATTTGCAATGTCAACACATATTTTCAATTTTTTTTATTTTTATATTGAATTTATTAATAATTATGTGCTAACATTCATTCAAATTGTGATTAATCAATACGAGGAAAAAATGGAAAATAAAGAAAATCAATCACTTGGCAACTGTGACATCTTACAAAACGCTGCCGGAGAAATATTGTTAATAATTAGTGCACGAGCTGGTGGCCCAGAAGGACCAAGATTTGTTTATGACGGAAGCTCAAAAGCTTTATTATATAGAAGCAAAGAAAGTGCGATTGTATTAAACAACATTTTGGAGCCAGCAAGAGCGCCAATCAAAGCGGTTTCTGAGCTATTGGTTGTTGAAATTGAAAACGACGATGTTTTAAGAGAATATACGGTTCCGGTTAGAATCATTAAAAATCTTGAAGCATTAGCAAAATCTGTTAACGCATCAATATAATGCTTAGCGTAATAACATCAATATTTGCAATTGCTCCCATAAGTTTGTTGCTTAAAGATAACAAAAATAAAATTTTTTGGGGCTATATATTGATGAGCGCACTAACAATTTGTTTTTTATATATATCTTGGCTCAATCACACTACAGAATATGATAATTATTCTTTTGTGTGGTTAAAAAACATTACCATAAACATTGGTTTTAATAACAACATATTCAAAGCAATATTACCATCATTTATTGCAGCCATAGGCATTGGCTTTTACAATCTCAAACAAAACAAAGAATCGACATTAACAAAGAATGCGATTCTAATATTTAATATAATTGCGTTGCTTTTTTTGGCCTCAGCTGCAAATATTATTCAAACCATGATATCTCTTATGGTTATTGACTTGATTGCTTTAATGAGCTTACAAAAAGAAGAAAAAACAAGGTTAATGTATTATAGCTTTTTATCAAACTCCTTATTGTTTTTTGCATTTGCTGCACTTTTTATCAAAGAAGATAGCATCATTTTATCTCAGATTGTTTTTCCAAAAGAGTTGTCTTTAATAAACATCATAATACTTTTATCAATTGCTATAAGATCTGCCCTTCTTGGTTTTAATAACTATATCAGCAAAGCACCAGAGTTAAAAAATTCTCGCTTAATTGCTTTATTATATACATCAACACCTATTTCTGGAATGATACTGGCTCACAAACTTGTTTTTTTACAAAATGATATTTTTATAGCATATGCAATTATTACAATGCTTGTATACATAACATATTTTTTAATTCAATCAAACATGCAACAAAAAATCATTTCTTTTGCAATTGCTAATTTTGCCTTGAGCATATATCTAAACAATTGCCAAACGATTCTTGCCTCAAGCTTGATCTCTTTTATTATGTTAATTAGTATTAATGCCGCATCATATGAAGATAATATAAAACTACTTGGTCAGTTTATAAAAAAAACAAAAGTTTTTTACTTGGCATCAACAATTTCTATATTCTTTTATTTTAATTGCCTTGCAAAACTACCTCAAAACAGCGCTGTCATAATCTTTGAAGTTATATCAATAATTGGCATTGCTACCACCATGCATGAAATATTCATCAAAAAATTTGCAGGTTTTGATGAGGTATATGATAACATAAAAAAGCCCAGTTTGTTATATTACATTCCATTATTATTATCCACGGCGTTTTTGGCACAAACAATCAGCCTTTATGGCGCATATATGTTTGCAGCATATTTTATTGCACACTTAATGCCACTAAAAAACATTATAAGAACTGCGCCAAAATCAGTTTGCAAACCGACATACTTTCCTGAAAACGTTATTATTGCACCCTTAAAAGTTTTGGGCAGAAGCTTATGGCTTACTATTGACTTTTTGCTTATAAAAAAATCAATTATAAGACCTTCTTTATTTATCAACAAATGGATAATTGATAACTATAAAAAGATTGAAAAAAAAGAATATCTTTGGATTGCAATGGGCTTTGTTATATTA
>CAYJOO010000091.1:0-3972 GCA_964371845.1 uncultured Azospirillaceae bacterium
AAAAGGAGAGCAAAAAGCTCTCCAGGATTAATTATTTGATGTCTCTTTTTTGAGACAATACTTCTTGTATTGCCATCATTTGGATGATGATTTCTAAGATCTTTTTCATGGTTATATTTTTTTAATATTAAGAAAAGTATCCTGTTTTTCTATTGGAGCAGAGTGTTTTGCTCTACCGACATATTCAACACCTTTACCACTCAATTTTATATAGCAAAAATCTCCTTTTTGTAAATAAGTTGCACTAGTTTGATAGGTTTGAGCGCTCATTCCATTTGTAAAGTGCAAAATAACATAAGGTTGTGTTTCTTGCCAGAAATAACCTCTCCAGATTCTTTCTGATGCAACATATTTTTTTGCGGCAATTTGAGCCTTAAATAAAAGGTCGCCTTTGAGCTTAAATTCATAAACTTCAGCCCCTTGGCTTTTGGCAAAGTTAATAATTTCTTGGACGCGTTTTTCTTGTCTTGTGCCGATTACGTCAAATGCTATAAGAGCAAAACCGTAGCAGACTATTAAAAGAAGCGATGGCCAAATATAAGTCCATGTGGTGCTTAGAAACTTTTTTATCTTTTCCATAATAATACAGTTTTAAGGTTAATAATTATTTTATCAATATAAACCTTATAGCAAAAAACTTATTTGTAAAGATTTTATAATCTTCTTGATATTTTTATTTATTGTTATAAAATACAAAAAAAAGGATTTATGATATGAAAAAGTTTTTTATTTTTGCGATGTTTGCACTTGTTTCTGCCTGCGGGTTTGAGCCATTGTATGCGCAGAAAAAACCACAGACAACAGGCTTTTATTTTTCTGGTGATTTTGATACTTCTGTAAAAGATCATTTGGCATCGATTGCAATATTGCCAATTCCAGATAGAATTGGGCAAGAGCTTAGAAACTCGCTCTTGGACAGCTTGACCCCATTGGGGCAGCCAAAAAATCCGCACTATAGGCTTGAGGTTGATAAAATTGTGGAAAAAGAAACTGAGCAAGCTTTGCGTCAAGATATCACTGCAACCAGAATAAGAGTTAAATATACTGCAAAGTATAAACTTTTTGATAATAATTATAATGAAATTTTATCAGGGGATTCAATATCTTATTCAAGTTTTGATGTGCTTTCTAGTCCGTATTCTTCTACAATGTCACGCAAAAAAACGGCTTCTGAAACCGCAAAGATTTTGGCAAATGATATAACGTTGAGATTGGCTGCGTATTTTCATTCAGTTTCTGCACAAACAAAAGAAGATGATTTATGATTTTTAAGCAGCAACAAATTGATCAACATATCAAAAAGCCCAATGACAAAATTTTGGCCTTTTTGTTGTATGGTGAAAATGTTGGGTTGATTGAAACAACTGTTAGGTCTTTGATAAAAACCGTATCTACAGATGTATATG
Source organism: uncultured Azospirillaceae bacterium (assembly GCA_964371845.1). Taxonomy (GTDB): domain Bacteria; phylum Pseudomonadota; class Alphaproteobacteria; order RF32; family CAG-239; genus JAWXUC01. The sequence continues at coordinate 1,407 of CAYJOO010000091.1, forward strand.
ATGCATTTAATGTTTCTCATTTGGATATGGAAAATGTGAAGAAGGATTTTGGGCTGTTGTCTTCTGAGTATAATGCGGTTTCAATGATGGGAGATAGAAGAGTTGTTGTGCTTAAGGGGGCTGGCAATGATTTAACAAAAAATATGCCTGAGCTATTTGCATCTGGATCAAATACTTTATTGATTTTGGTTGGAGCAAATTTGAATAAATCTTCTTCTTTGGTAAAATTTTTTGAAAAAGAAAATAATTTGGCGTCTTTTGGTTGCTATGATGATAGGGCAGAGGATATCTTAAAGGCCGTAAAAGATAAGCTTGTTTCTGAAGGTTTTACAATTAATTCTGATGCACTTGGTTTATTGATCTCTCGTTTGAGTGCTGACAGGCTTGCATCTTTGGCCGAGATTGAAAAACTTATTATATATATGGGAAACAAAAAAAATATTTCTGCTGAAAATATTATGGCTTGTGTCTCTGATGTTTCAAACTCATCATTTGAAGATATATGCTATTATGCAGCACTTGGAGACCATGATAAAGCACAAAAATCTTTGGAGACAATATTAAAAGAAGGTGAGGATGCATCTGTTGTGGTGACAATGTTGACTTATCATTTTTATAAGTTGATGAGTGTTTGTGCGTTGGTAGAAGAGGGACACACTCAAGAAGAAGCTATTAAAAAAGCAGTGCCAAGACTTTTGTGGCTGAGGCAAGATGCTTTTAAGACGCAAGTGCGAGCTTGGAGAAAAGAAAAGTTGATGCTGATTAATGAGCTTTTGTTTGAAACGCAAAAAGATCTGAGAACAACAAATATGCCACAAGAAGAAATTGTCTCTTATTTGTTGATGAGAATTGCTAGCGCGTATAGACGATAATTTTATTTTTGAAAAATTGTATAATAAAAAAGGGCCTGTTTTTAAGAAAGGCCCTTTTAATTTATTGCATTGATTAATACTGGTAGAGCGTTTGGATCTTGAGATTTTTTATATGCTAGTGTTTCTAATTTTGATAATACAGAAACACTTGCTTGTTTGAATAAGCGCTCCATTAAGTCTTGGGCTTGAGTTTGCTCATTTTCTTGAGATCTTATGAGTATGAACTTGCTTTTGTGTTCGGTTGTTTTTTTATATGTGTCGGTGTCTTCAAAATCTATTGCGATTACCATATGGAGGCGGCTTGTTTGATCATTGATGATGTCTACTTGTGCTTTTAAGACTTTGGGATATATGATATAATTTGCCAAGTTTTTTTTGTCTGTGACGTAGAAGTTTTCCCCATTGTCAAAATTGTGGGCAATGATTTTTGATACTTCTTTTGATGAAGTGTCATTGTAATAATGAGTTGGGGCTATGTATAATAAAGGTTTTTCAGACAAGATAATCTTTTGAGATACAATTGGCTCTGGCAATTGATTGGGGGTGTTTTTTATTGTTGTTGTGTCAAGTGTGCCACTTATTTCAACACAAACCTCAAGGTCATCTGACTTTGTTGTTTTGGTAATTAATTCAGATATATTGTTGTCTATGAGCTCATAGACAAGAATGTTGTAATCATCTTGTGATAGTTTGTTTTTGAGTGCAAAAACCTCATCAACGCTTTCTATTGCATTTTTGCTTGCAATATCTGTTGCTCTAAGCATTGCTGCAGATTTTCTTTCCTGCCCTCTTAGGGTTTGGCAAGCTGTTGCATATATGGGGGTGCTATTTGCATATGCACAAAATGGGGCTGATATAAAAAGTATGAAAGCAAAGAGCTTGATCACTTTACCACCATGATCTGTCATCATTTGATAATTGTGTGATGCTTTCTACCCATTGGTTGATAACCTCTCCATTTTTGTTTAATAATCTCATATTAAACAAGATAAGTGGTGCTTTTGTGTTTGGATTTGTGTATTCAAACACGTTTGATTGAAGATGATAATCGGCCTCTCCTTGAGATGGAGCAATTACAAATGTTTTTGAGTTTTTAACAATCTCAGAGATTGTTTTATTGGCATAGTAAAAACCATCTGGAAGCTCTGGAGATTCTTTGATGATTTCTCTTACATAAATTTTTGGTTGAGGGATTTTTTCATAAATGCTTTTTGTATCATCTAACATCTTATTGGTAATTCTTGTTGCTAATATACCATAATCTTGTGGTGTGATTTCTTGAGCTTGAGTTTTAAGCACTTCTGTTATGATTACATTATTTTCTGCCGCTGTTCCTTGGTTTGGATCTGGCAGGTTAACATATTCATATCTTACACAAGCGGTTGTTGAAACTGCTACAAGAATTGCCAATAGATGCTTCATATTTTTTCTCCTATACGTCTAGGTTAACTACGTTAATTGCATTTGTTTGGATGAACTCTTTACGAGGCTCTACAACATCTCCCATTAGGGTTGAGAACACTTCATCAGCCTCATCAAAATGCTCAACTTTAACTTGTAATAAAGAGCGTGCTTCTGGGTCTAGTGTTGTTTCCCACAGTTGTTCTGCGTTCATTTCACCCAAACCTTTATAGCGTGATACAGAAATACCTTTTTTGCCGGCTGCAAAAATTGCGTCTGTTAAAGATACTGGG
>CAYJOO010000092.1:0-3960 GCA_964371845.1 uncultured Azospirillaceae bacterium
TGATAAAATGATTTATTGGCTTTGAATATTTTTCATAAAAGGCAATCATTGCAAGAACTGCTGCAAATGACATTTGAAAACTTGGTGAAATTAAGACCTGAGGTGATATGGTTAAAATTATCATGGCGGCAATTGCGATGTTTTTTATGGAGATTGCTTTTCTGTCAAATAAAATGCCCAAAAACACAATAAACACCATTATATATGCTCGTTGAGTTGGGATGCTTGCTCCGCTTATTAATAAATAAAAAGTTGCTGTTAATATGGCAATTATGGCAGATATCTTTTTGGTGTTATATCTTAATGCAATATGCGGAAAACATGCTAAAATGGTTCTGATTAATAAGAACATAAACCCTGCAATCATGCTCATGTGCATTCCTGAAATTGATAAAACGTGCGCAAGCCCAGAATCCCTATATTGGGCGATGGTTTTTTGAGGGATTTTACCTTTTTCTCCAGCTATGAGGGCTGCTGCTATATCTGCTTGGTTTTTTGGGAGGTGTTTGTATATTTTGTTTGTAATACTTTGTCTTGTTTTGGGAATTGTTTGTGATGTTGGATTTGGGCACTCAACCATATAGGCATGAGTTGTGGAATAACCATTTGCTTGAAGCCCGTCATAAAAAGCTTTTTTTGAAAAGTCATAAGCACCATAAAAAGGAGCTTTGAATGGAGGCATTAGGTTTGCAACAGTTTCTATGCAATCTCCTATAATAAAGTTTGAGCCAGCTATTGTTACTCTGATTTTATTATAGGTTTTTGCATCTGTAAAGTCTGTGACATTTGTTATTGTGTATCTGGGGTTTGTTCTTGAATTGTAGTCTTTGTGTGATATTTGTCCTTTTATATATGCAACTTCTTGTGTTTTTATGGACTGCTTGGAGGATAAATAATGCGTTTTTAATTGAATATTGGCAAAGCCCAGTGCAAAAACAGCTATGTAGCCTATAATCATAAGGCGATATGAGTGATATCGCCAAATGATTGCTAATATAATAAGTATTTCTAAGGTGCCTAGTGTTATCCAGATGCTTGGCTCAAAGGGTAGGGCAAAATATGTTCCTATGCCAAGGCCAAATAATACAGGTATATAGGCAAAGTTCTTCATTATTGGGCAACATTAGGACTTAATGTGCCAAAAGCTTTTTCAAAGAAGTTTAATTCTTGCTCTGCTCCTTGAGAAGTGGTTTCTTCTGTTGAAATAGCAACCTCTTTGCCAGACATTTCATCTTTTTTGGTGATCATGACAACTTTGTCTTGTGCGTCAAATTTGATGATTAAGATATCTCTTGAGATTAATTCTGGCTCTAAAAATGCAACTTTTTTTGATACTGATGTCATGTATATCCATGAGCTTGAATCAAGTGGGGAAATGTTTGATGGAGTGCCAAGAATGTTTACTACTGTTTGTTTGTGGTCCCCTGGGGCTATTAGCTCTATTTTTGATTGTGGAGGCATGTTGCCGTGGGTTGTTAAGAATGCATCTGATGCGCAGGCTGCTAACAATAAAATGCTTGATAATATAAATTTCTTCATTGACTAAAACTCCTATTTGAAATATTATATATACTATACATAAGGAATTTAAATATGCAAAATATTTTTTATCACCCTATAATAGTTGATGAACTTAGGGGCGCAGAAAAAAAGTTTAATATAAAAACAAGTGACAAACAAAATCAATATTTGGCTGAAGTTTTGAAAGTTTTGGCTGTAAAAGAATTGGTTGCAACAATTTATTTGAGGCAAAATAAAAACTATATAAATCTTGATGGCGAAATTAAGACTACTTTGGAGCTTGAAAGTGTGATATCTTTGGAGCCTTTTGATAAGGTTTATGAGGTTTCTTTTGAGATGATTTATGATAAGTCTTTGAATTATCAAAAACAAAGAGAGCTTGAAAATGAAGGAAAAGATGCCCCAGATATTATTATGGGTGGCAAGATTGACTTGGCAGACGTGATAATTGAGCAAATTGCTTTGAATTTGGATGAGTATCCAAAAAAAGATGGTGAAGTCTTTGAGTTTTAGTTAAAGCATTGTGGTTGAGAATATCTATAATAAACTGCTTTTAAGACTTCTGTAAATTCTTTGTTGTTATTTGCATTAAAGTTTTTTGGATAAGGGTTGTCTAATAAATCTTTTATATCAGGTTGTGTTGCGACAAGTTTTGGCAAATAACGTCTGGCAAAGGCATATTGAGCAGCAGGGAGATTTGTTGTGTCGTATCCTATTTGAGTAAGCATTGCTTTTGTGCTTGTTTCTTTGACTTTTTTTGCATCTGGCAAATAATACCATAGTCCAATATCTTGCTGTGCAAGCTCTTGCCAAAAAAAGCATTTGCCAGGGTCTGGTTTTCTGTTTGGGGATATGTCTGAATGCCCAACAATCATTTTTGGGTTGATGTTGTATTTTTTTATAATTCTTTTTGATAATTTTATTGTGGCTTCTTTTTGTTTGTTGGTGTATGCACTTTGCCCTAATGTGGGTTGTAGTATTTCAATGCCAATAGAACGCGGGTTAATTCTATCAAAACCTCGCCAATAGCTGGGGCCAGCGTGATCTGCTCTTTTGTCTTCATCAACCAGGCTTATGACATTCCCGTTTGTCTCTATAATATAATGCACGGATACATCGTGGTCTTTATAGGTTTGAATGGCTTTGCTTGCATCAAATGCTGTTGAGTGATATACCAAGGTGTTTACTTTGGTGCAGCCTGTTATGCTTATTAAGAGTATGGCAATGTATTTCTTCATAAAATAAATGATATATATCTTTTTTTATTTTGCAAATTATTTGTATTATTTTTATTGAATATTAACTATTTTTGTGATATTATAATTGAATGGCAAATGATATTTTAACAGCATCGCAAAGAAGCAGCTTGTTATCCTTGCGAAGAACAATGGAGCTTACGGGGCAAACCACAAATAGACTCTCGACTGGATTGAGGGTTAATTCTGCGTTTGAGAATCCGAGCTCTTATTTTGAGGCATCTGCTTTGCAAAGCAGAGCAAGAACTTTATCGACTTTAATGGACAATGTTTCTCAAGGTTTGCAGACAATTAAGGCTGCAACAGAGGCTATAGGCAATGCATATGCCTTTTTGGAGCAAGCTAAGAATGTTGCTATCAGCGCACTTGATGTTGAGATTGAAGAAGGAGGAAGTGTTACTCCTGAAGATGGCATAACAAAAGTTGCTACAAAGCAAGAATTGCTTGACGCTGTTAATAATTGGCAAACCGGTGGCAATATCATAATGATTACAGAAGATATTGTGTTTGATACAAATGAATCATTGGATTTGAGTGATAAAAACGGTATTAAAATTGTGGGTGAGAATTATGCATATGGCAATCAAAAACAAGCAACTTTAACCTTTAATTTTAATAAAACCACAGATGCAGTTGGTATTGATGTTGGTGCAAACACGCTAATATCTGATCTTAAGATTGATTATACAACGCAGACAAAAACTGATTATAATAACTTTCATGCCATCAGAAATAGCGGGAATAAAGGTGTTGAACTGCAAAATTTGACAATTTCTGCAAATAGTAATACTTATGGAGTAGATTTGTCTTATGGTAGTGCTGCAATTGGCAACTTAAACAAGGGATCAATTACCTTAAAAGGGGATATTACAATATCTAATTTGGGTGGTGGATCTAGAGCTATGGGTATTTATGGTGATGTTGGCGCTATGAAGCAACATTGATTCAAGAAAAAAACTCAACATTAAATATTCAAACTTCTGGTCAGGGTTCTATTGGAATATATCGAGGAAACAATATATTAAATGGTACAACAAACATTTTAACTAGTGGAGTGTATGGCAGTGGTATTGCTTATGGCAATAATGTATTTTCAGGAAACTTTAACGTTAAGACAACTGGGTCCAGTGCTTCAGGTATTATTTATGGTAACTATGACATAAAGTCATCTGCTAGTGTGATG
>CAYJOO010000093.1:0-2383 GCA_964371845.1 uncultured Azospirillaceae bacterium
TAAATAAATAAATCTATAATCTCACATGCTTTCTTTATAACGTCCTCAATGCAAAGTGAGGATGTATCTAAGATGTGGGCATCTGCTGCAGCCTTTAGAGGAGCGGTGCCACGATTGGAGTCCCTTTCATCTCTTTTTATCATATCATCAAGAACCTTTTGATACGTTGTTTCAATGCCTTTTTTAACAAACTCTTCATAACGTCTTTGAGCCCTAACCTCTGCTGAAGCGGTGATAAAAAATTTGACATCGGCCTGTGGGCAGACAACTGTTCCGGTGTCTCGACCGTCATAAACCACACCATCTGCAGCAGAACCATCTGCAAAAACAGGGGCGTTTGCAAAATCTTGCTGCATTTTTAACAAAGCAGCTCTTACTTTTGGGTGAGCAGAAACAATTGAGGCAGCCTGACCACCAATATCTGTTCTGAAATCTCTTTGTTTTGATATCTCTATCATCTTGGGGAATGTTAATTTTTGAGCGATTGCTTCTGCGCTATCTTCATCATTAACATCAAGCCCTGATTGAACCATCTCAAGCCCAACTGCTCTATATATCATCCCTGTATCAAAAGAGCTTAAGGAATATTTTAAGGACAACGCTTGTGACAAGGTGCCCTTGCCTGCTGCTGCTGGTCCGTCTATTGTTATAATCATTTTTGCGTCCTTTATTATTTTTTATTTGCCTTTTTATAATCGCTTCATTATTATTATAAAACATAATTTTTTATTTATACATAGATTTTTTTATAACAAGGACAATAAATTGAGAAGAGTTTATATTCAAAATGCTTGTGATGAAATTATAATTGACGATGCTCAGTTTCATCACCTTATTAATGTTATCAAACAAAAAACAGGTGATGAAATATCTGTATTTGATGGAAAAACTGGGGAATATATATATAAGATATCAAAAGTTGAAAAAAAACAACTTGTTGCACACAAGATAAAAAAAATCAAAGATTTTGTGCCATCTCTTGATATATGGTTGTTATTTGCACCATTAAAAAAAGATGCAACAGATTTTGTTATAGAAAAAGCAACGGAGCTTGGCGTTAAAAAAATTATACCTGTTATCACAAAAAGAGTTAACAATCACAACTTTAATCAAAAAAGAGCTATTATGCAAGCCATTGATGCAAGCAAACAGTGTGAAAGACATGACGTGCCTGAAATTGAAGAACCATTAAAACTAAAAGAAGTTATTAAAAATTGGGATAATGATAGAACTTTGTACCCCCTCCTTGAAAGAAGTGAGGCTAGCAATATTTATGCAGCATTTAATGAAAACAAATCCCAAAAAATTGCCATACTTGTTGGCCCTGAAGGCGGCTTTGATGATGAAGAAAAAGACATCTTAAAAAAGTTTGCGCCAATATCTTTGGGGCAAAGAATTCTTCGGGCAGAGACTGCAAGCCTTGCGGCTATTGCGTGTTATCAAGCAATTAACGGGGATTTTAATTAATATTTGTTTGACAGTTTTTTTGTTTTATGTATGATTTATTATATATAAACAAAAAATATTGAGGAAAATGCATGAAAACGCCATTATATTATCAAAGATATTATGCAAAAATTTATGAAAATGAAAAAGCTTTTAAGTTTTTTTCTTGGAAACTAGTATGGCAAATTCTTAGCTGCTTTAAGAGAAACTCAATAAACAAATCGGTATTAAAAAGTGTTGGCAAAAAAGACAGCGTCTTAATCCTTGGCATTAGTTTTGACAACCTTATTTATCTTGTATGCAAAAAAGCAAAAAGAGTTGATGTTGTTGATGTCTCTTATTCTCAAATTGAGTTTATGAAAGAAAAGTATAAAGCCGAGTTTAAAAACCTTGATTTTATATGGAAGAATGCAACAACTGAAATAAAAGAAAAATACGATGTTGTAATTTGCAACAATCTTTTGCACGAAGTGCCAAATGCATCAAAGTCAAAAATTGTAAACAATGCACTAAAATCAACAAAAGTTGCAGGAACAACTGTTTTTGTTGATTATCATATGCCATCAAAATATTTTATATTTAAGCCTTTGGTAAAAACTTTTAATAGGCTCAATCAGCCATTTGCAGAAAAAATGTGGGATAAAAGTATTGTTACATATGCAAAAAACAAGTTAAAATACTCTTGGAGAAAAACCACTTTTGCAATGGGCTGCTTTCAAAAAGTTGTGGCAAGAAGAAAACCTGAATTATAAATAAGTCTTTATCTCTTTGATTACTTTTTTGACTGTTATATCTACTGGCTCGTTTTGAGTTTCTACAATTATATCTGCTTGACTATAATATGGATATTCTTCTGTTATGTATTTTTCTAATTTGTCTTTGAGGCCGTCATCATTGCCAAGCAAAAATGGCCTGTGTGAACGACCTGAGGTGCGAT
>CAYJOO010000093.1:2393-3798 GCA_964371845.1 uncultured Azospirillaceae bacterium
TTATACAAGGTGTTTATATCTGCCTTTAGCCAAATTGTAATGGCATTTTTTTTGGCAAGTTCCCTTGTTTGTTGTGCAACAAATGAGCCACCGCCAGATGCCAACACACAAGGGCCTCCCTCAAGAAGGCGCTTCATTACCCTTGTTTCTCCTGCTCTGAATTCATCAGCACCAAAACACTTTAAGACATCTATCAAAGAAAGGCCTGCAGCCTTTTCTACCTCTGTATCACCGTCTATAAAAGGCAGCTTTAGTTTTCTGGCCAATCGCTTGCCGACAGAACTTTTTCCACTACCCATAAGGCCAACTAATAATATTATTTTACAAATTTCCATTTCTATATTAAACTCCAAACGAGAAACACTATAGGGAGACTATAAATGATAAAACAAAAAAAATCAAAGAATTTTATTTATATTTTAATAACGCTTGTTGTGGGCGCTTTATTATTGGTGGCGTTTTCTGATGTGCCTGTTGAACAAACTCAAATAAAAGTAAGCATTAGCGTTAAGGCACAATGAATAAAGTTGAAGACTTTATAGACATGATGGCCTCTGAAAAAGGGGCCAGTCTTAATACGATTGATGCCTACAGAAGAGATGTGGAACAAATTGAAGAAGTTGGTGGAATCGCAAATGCGCAAAAATATATCAAATTTTTGCACGCTCAGGGATATGCAAAAAAAACAATTGCCAGAAAAATTTCTGTTTTTAGGGAATATGCAAAGTTTTTGTTTGTTGAAAAAGAGATTGATAAAAACGTTGCCTTAAATATCGAAGGCCCAAAACTAGATAAACCACTGCCAAAATTTTTGACAGCCGAGCAAATTTTTGAAATGATTGAATTTTGTTATGCATCAAAAAACAAAGACACATATAAAATTGGACTTATGATAGAGCTTATGTATGCTTGTGGACTGAGGGTTTCTGAACTTGTTGGCCTTAAAAAAAACGCTCTTAATATAAACAAATCTCAGCTTTTGGTTTTTGGCAAAGGCTCAAAAGAAAGGCTTTTGCCTGTTGCAAAAAAAACAATGGATAGGTTTGAAAAATATTTGCCAAGCATTGAGGGCTCAGTTTTTTTGTTTGCGTCTTCGGCAAAGGCTGGGCATATAACAAGAGATGGCTTTTTTAAGGCAATTAAAAAGGTGGCATTAGAAGTTGGCATTTATCCAAGCCTTGTAACACCACATGTTTTGAGACATTCTTTTGCAACGCATTTGCTGCATAACGATGCGGATTTAAGAATTGTGCAAAAGCTTTTGGGGCATGAGAGCATTACAACAACAGAAATTTATACACATATTGTCAATGAAAAATTAATCAAAGCAGTAAAGGCAAATCACCCTTTGGCAAGAAAAAGTTGACATAATCTGAAAAATGTGCTTTAATAAAAGGGTAACAAA
>CAYJOO010000094.1:0-3727 GCA_964371845.1 uncultured Azospirillaceae bacterium
TTGTCTATAACAACACAATCAAGTTCTTAGACCAAAGCAAATAAAAAGAGCGGGAAACCGCTCTTTTAACTATTCAATTGTTATGAGTTTTTCCATTTCTTTTGAAATACTTTCATACTCTTCATTTGTTTGAGCATGAACATAACATATTGGCTTATTTTTATTTAATAAATCACCAATTTGGCAAAACTCAGAAAAACCAGTAGCATAATCAAGTTTGTCTTCTGGGGTTAAGCGCCCACCCTTCAGTTTTATTAAAAGCATGCCAATTTCTCTTGCATTCATCTTTGTTACAAAACCATCTTTATGGGCATATAAAGGTTTTATTATTTTTGCCTTTGGCAAGTAAGCATCATATTTTTCAACAAAATCTACTGGGCCTCCAAGGGCTGCTACCATTTTTCCAAAAAACTCTAATGCTTTGCCATTTTGCAAATTTGCGTGCAATTGCGTTGCATCAAGACCAGCCATCTCTGCAAGTCTTACGCACAACTCCATATTAATTGAATGCATTCTTGGGTCAATATTAACCCCTTTTAAGTATTCCACCGCCTCTACAACTTCAAGAGCATTACCAACATTGCGCCCCAAAACAGAGTCCATATCTGTGACTATTGCATCTGTTTTTGTTTGGGCCAAGTTTCCCACCCTAACAATTGATTGAGCCAACTTTTGTGCATCTTCTTGTGTTTTCATAAAAGCGCCATTACCACACTTAACGTCCATAACCAAACAATCAAGTCCAGCTGCAAGTTTCTTTGATAATATTGAAGCCGTTATTAATGGAACCGATTCTACTGTTCCAGAAACATCTCTAATTGCATACATTTTTTTATCTGCGGGGGCAAGCTGCCCTGTTTGACCAATTATGGCACAACCAACTTCTTTAACAGTTTTTTCAAAAACCTGATTTGTTGGAGTTGTGTTATAACCAGGAATTGCATCAAGTTTATCTAATGTGCCACCGGTGTGCCCAAGACCACGCCCTGCAATCATCGGCACAAAAGCCCCAATTGATGCCATCATTGGCGCCAACATCAAACTAATCTTATCTCCAACGCCACCTGTTGAATGCTTGTCAACAATTGGACCATCAAGTTGCCACTTCAAAACATCTCCACTATCTCTCATTGCAAATGTCAAATTTTTTATTTCATCATCATTCATAGAGTTAATGCAAATTGCCATTGTAAAAGCCCCAATCTGACTATCACACGCAACCCCATCTTTCACTGATTGCACAAAAAAGTTTATTTCTTCTTTGCTCAAGCTTTCGTTGTTTCTTTTTTTTATTATTATATCTTGGATAAACATTCTAAAACATCTCCTAATAATGAACTTGCACCAATTCTAAAATTCTTTGGCTTAATCCACTTTTCTCCCATTATTGCCTCTGCCAATATCACATATTTTCTGGCATCTTCAAAAGTCTTAACTCCACCGCTTGCCTTAAAGCCCGCTTTTTTTGGATGAGCGGCAATTGTCTCTAATATAATATTTGCCACCTCAGGTGTTGCACCGCCATTTGCTTTTCCTGTTGAGGTTTTAATAAAGTTTGCACCTGCATCCAAACAAAGTTTTGTTGCCTCAACAATTTTTGAGAACTTTGAAATTTCGGACGTCTCTAATATAATTTTGGTAACAACATCTTTATCAACTGCTGCAATCATTTCCAAAAAAGCTTCAAGCTTATCATATTCTTTATCCAAAAAATATCTATACGGAAACACAACATCAACCTCTGCAGCGCCAAACTTAACAAAGTCTTTAATATCAGAAGCTATTTTATTTGGCTCATCCAACCCATACGGAAAGTTTATAACCGTTGCAACCTTAACATCAGTATTCTCCTTAACTGTTTTTATAAACTGCGGATATACGCAAACGCTTGCCACATCACCATATGGTGTTTTTGCTTTTTTAGAAAGCTCTTCAATCTTAAAACTTGAATCATCTTTATTAAGAGAGGTCAAATCAATAGATTTTAATATAATTTCTGCAATTCTTTTATCATTCATTAATATATGCCTTTATCAATTTTATAATATCCAAACAAGCCATTTTACCCATCTCTAAAGTTTCTTCATGTGATAATGGTTTCTTTTGCAATCCAGTTCCAAGATTTGTAATTGCAGACATTCCAACAACGCTCATTCCACAATGAACTGCTGATATAACCTCAGGAACGGTTGACATTCCCACACAATCACCCCCCAATATCTGAAAAGCTTTTATCTCAGCTTTTGTTTCAAACACAGGGCCCATCACATATAAATATGTACCTTCATATAATTTTATTTTTTCTTTTTTTGCAATTGTCTTAATCTTTTTTCTCAAATTTTGCGTATATGCATCAGACATATCCACAAACCTTGGCCCATATTTTTCTTTATTTGGACCAACCAATGGGTTATAACCAACAAAGTTTATATGATCAGATATCAACATAATTGAGCCTGCAGGCATATCAACATTTAATGAGCCTGCTGCGTTTGTAACAATTAGCTCCCTTATTCCAGCATCATAAAAAGCTTTTATAACATCATCAATAACACGCTGATCATATCCCTCATAAAGGTGTACTCTTCCTTGCATACACAATACATCAACACCATTTAATCGCCCAACAATCAAGCACCCTTGGTGCCCTTTTACAGTCGATTTTGGGAAATTTTTGATTTTGCTATAAGGTATTATTTTTGCATCCAAAAGCTCATCGGCCACAGCGCCAAGACCAGATCCCAAAATTATCAACTTTGCTGGATTATATCCCTTAATCTTATTTTTTATATTAATCATATAAAACCTCTTTACTTTAATTATATTAATTATATTATAATATTATATTTATTTGACAAGAGGGTATAATGCTAAAAAAAATTCTGTTAATAATATTAACCATAATTACAATCACAATAATTGGTGGTTATTTTTATATATCTAGCATTGATTGGAACAAACACAAAGACCTCATTGCAAAAAACTTCAACAACGCAACCAGCAAAGAAATCGTTTTTACAGGCCCTGTGTCTTTATCTGTTTTTCCATATCCTGAGTTAAGAGCTGCAAATGTCAAAATTGTCAATCCCAACGCAAAGATTGATGACACACCCCTGATGACAATAAAAAGCTTGGACTCTCAACTTGAGCTAATGCCATTATTAAAAGGCCAGTTCAACGTTTCTTTAATCACATTATTTGAGCCTGAGATAAACATTGTAAAAAGCAAAGAAGGTATATACAACTGGGTTGATGGCATTGATGAGGCAAAATTAATTCTCAAGTCCTTAACCTTTCAAAACGCCACCTTAAATTATAAAGACAACGCAACAAACAAAGAGTTTCGACTAACAAGATTAAAAGCAGAAGCTCTTGCTCAAAGTTTGGTTGGCCCTTTTAATATAGATGGCAACTACATCAAAGACAGACAGCCTGGTGGTTTTTCAATCGCCTTGGGAGAAATCTCAAACAGATTTTCAACCTCCATAAACTTTGCATTATCACATCCTGGTTCAAAAACATCTCTTAGATTTGATGGCAATTATAGCCCAGAAAACGATAGCTATACCGGAGATGTTGTCTTCACATCTCAAGAACTAAAATCATTTATTGATGCAAACATAAAAGATTATATACTAGACACTCAATACAACGCCCCTCTTGCGTTTAACTTTGAAATAGCAAAAAACAAGCAAAAAACCGACATATCAAATATTGTTTTGGCTTA
>CAYJOO010000095.1:0-3685 GCA_964371845.1 uncultured Azospirillaceae bacterium
GGTCTGTAAATATTTTTTCTTTCATAATTCTAATATTTAATATTAATAATTTCAATTTTCATAAACTATAATCATATATTTATTAAACGTCAAGTTTTTTGTCAATTTTCTAAAAATTACAAATGTTTGCGGCTTAAAAATGTTGCTCCACACCAACCAAGGCAAAATAAAAAGTTGCAAAATATATATTTGTTGATATCATCATTATATGATAAAAAAGATATTTAACAAACATAAATCATTGTCTTTAATACTAGGCTCAATAAGCGTTTTGGCTTTGCCTCCATATTATTTTTTGCCAATAGCTTTTATAACTTTTGGCTTGTTATTTTTCATATTATTAAAAGCACAAACAAAAAAACAAGGTTTTGCAATTGGATATTTTTTTGGTTTTGGCTTCTATGCATTTGGCCTCAGCTGGATAGGCAACGCATTATTAATCTCTCCACAAAGCACAGGGTGGTTATACCCAATTTGCTTTTTTGCCTCAGGCGCATTCTTTGGTTTATTTATTGGTTTTCCGACCTTAATCGCCCAGTCTTTCAAAAACACATACCATAAATACTTTGCATTAATAACTTCTATTGTCTTTTTTGAATGGATACGCTCATGGATATTTACCGGTTTTCCGTGGAACCCAATCGGCTCATTTTTTGGGTTTAATACAACCTTAATCCAAACAGCATCAATCGGTGGCGTGTTTTTTACAAGCTTAATTGTTTTATATATTATAACCCTACCTGCATTATACATTGCAACAAAAAACAAAAAAACAATCATATTTTTTGTTTTATTAATACTTGCCGCTACGGGTTTTGGCATATATAAAACCACATCATATCAATATAAACCATCACAAACTCAAATAAGGCTTGTGCAACCAGCAATCCCACAAACTATGAAATGGGACCCTCAAATATTAGAAAACAACTTTGCAAAACACATAAACATGAGTGCTGTTAATAATGATAATATAGACATCACAATATGGGGAGAAACCGCATCACCATTCCCATTAGATATTGATAAAGTGCACATGCAACAAATAACAAAAGCCATCCCAAAAAACGGATATCTAATAACAGGTGCACTGCGTTATGAGTTCAAAAAAGATGGCTCATACACTCCCTTAAACTCAATGTTAATCATTGATGAAAATACAAACATTGCAGGCTATTATGACAAATCTCACCTTGTGCCGTTTGGAGAATACATCCCACTTCGCAAATATCTCCCAGATTTTATTCAACCTGTTGTCAACATCATAGGCTCATTTAAGGCAGGTGATGGCCCCAAAACCACAAAGCTTAAAGACCTTCCATCATTTGCAAGCTCTATTTGTTATGAAATAATTTTTCCAAACGCAAATATAGACAGACAAAACAAACCACAATTTTTAATCAACCTAACCAATGATGGTTGGTATGGCATCTCTGCTGGCCCTTATCAGCACTTATTAACAGCACAATTCAGAGCAATTGAAGAAGGTATAACAACCATAAGAGTTGCCAACACAGGCATCAGCGCAATGATACTCCCAACAGGCAAAATACACGCACAAATACCCTTAAATAAATCAGAGACATTAGATGTATTCCTACCATCAAAACCCAGTATTAACACCATTTATTGCCTATTGCAAAATTACTTAATTTTGTGTATAATGATATTAACACTTATAACACTCATATATAAGGAACATAAAAATGGAAAATGACATGACAAATATCACAAACTTAAATGAAAATGAGCGCGTTGCATTCATCAAAGTCTTAGCAGGCATTGCAAATGCAGACAACCACTTAGATGAAGAAGAAAAAGAGTTTATCAAAAACATTGCCTTAGTATATGGTGTCTCTGAACAAAACATATTAGATGGCCTTTTTAACATATCAAAAGAAGAGATCATCAATGCAGCCAAGCAAATAACAAACAGAAAAACCAAACTTGAGCTTATAAAAGAAATGTGCATGATCGCACACATAAACAAAATTTTAGAAGAAGCCGAACTGGTTTTGCTTGGTCAAGTTGCACAAGCAATGGATGTAGAACTAAGCAAAGTAGAAGAAATCTCAAGATGGGTCTTAGACAGAATCATCTGGTTAGAAGAAGGCAAAATAATTTTTGAAGAGGTGTAACCATGCAAAATCCAGAAATTGCCAAAAAAATACAAGAAATGCGTGGGGTAACATTAAAAATAATAGACCTCAAATCAAGCACATCAACAGAAAGAGCCTCACCAGAAGGCTTAATCAAATATGCCTTAATGCAAAGTGAAAAATTAAGCGAGCATGATGCATCAGAGCTTGCAAAAAGCCTTGTCCATAATCAAGATTTTCGTATCCAAATTGGTGACAAAGTCACAAGTGCAAAAGATCTAAGAGAAGACATTTTAGAAAGAATACACAACCCCATAAACCAAGACATAAACCACAGCTGGATAGACCGAGCAGAAAATGTCATTGATATTATGCACCAAGACAGCATAACAGGCTTGCCATACAGACATAACTTGTTAATGGATATTGGCGACAGACAAGCTGCGTTGCGCTCAATGTTAGACTTATACCAAACAAACGCCCTGCCCTCTACAAAAGCAACAATTGAAAAAATAAAAGAAAGAATTGCTCAGCTTGAAAAAATCAAAACAGTCGTAAAAAAATCAACCAAAGAGCCAGAGCAAGTAATACAGGATCCAACAATCAACCCGCAAGACATTGCAAAATCAAAAATATATAAAAGCGTCTTAGGGCATATGAAAAACAACAAAAAAATACCAGATAACATGAAGGTTAAACTTGAGCTAGATTCTGGGGTTGACTTTGCATATAGCATTGCAGAACAAGCATACAAAAATCAACCAAACAGCTCAAAAGACAAAATATTAGATAGGATAAATCAACTTAGAGGTAGACAACAAACAAATATTGTTGTAAATACAAAAAAAGAAGAACTAAGATTTGATGAACAAACATACAAAAAAATCTTAGAACAACAAAAACAAAGAACATAAGGAGAAAACAAATGGGTGCAATTATCGAGCCATTTATCTATATCATTCGCTTAATTATCAATCTTGGATACACAATTGTTGCAATAGAAATCACATTATACTGGTTAACACACTTCAACATTCTTCAAGCAAATAACAAATATTCAAAAAAAGTTATGGAAGTTTTACAAAGATTAACAAAACCTGTTTATGACAAAGTAAGAGCAAAAGTTCCTGCATATGCTGGGTTTGACTTTTCTCCATTTATTGTTTTGTTAGGCTTAATCTTTGTTTCAAGATTATTAATGAGAATAAGTGGCCTTTTGGTATAAAAACAAACAAGACAACTATGTAATAAGAGTTAGGGTATCTCCTAACTCTTCTTCTTTGCGCATAATACAAATCAAAGATGAGTTTATCAAAATAGGTTTAACAAGTCAGCCAGAAAAAGGCAAAGCCAATGATGAGCTCATCAGTTTTTTATCAAAAAAATTAAACTTGCCAAAGAAAAATTTTTCAATTATAAAAGGTAGTACTAACAAAAATAAAGACTTAGAAATAATTGGCTTAGAATCAGAGGAGATGTTTTATGATAATTGACGGCAAAAAGATCGCACAAGAAGCATTAGAAAACATTCGACTAACCATCAATGAATGTGGCTTAAAATTATGGCTTGCAATAATATTAATTGG
>CAYJOO010000096.1:0-3597 GCA_964371845.1 uncultured Azospirillaceae bacterium
TTTCTATTGCTTTGTAGGCAACTGATATGAGTTTGAATTTTTCTTCTTTTTCTTTGCTGCCATCGTTGACATCTGGGTGGTATTTTTTTACGAGTTTTTTGTATTGCTGACGCAATAAGTCTAAGGTCACGCCATATTTTGATAGCTCCAAATCTGCCAAATATTTTTGTTCTTTTGCAGTCCAATATATTGGTTTTGTGTGATAGTCACCATAGTCTGAAAAATTGTATTTTATTTTTGAAGAAAAGTTTGAGAATTTTTTTGGATTTTGCTCAATTTCTTCCTCTTCTACAGTATCTTCTCCCTCATAAAAGTTCCAGGACTTGTTGTATTCTTGAACATGGTCTAAGCAAAACCAGAAGTAATCTTTTAAGCTTTTATCTTTTGGTGCGCGATACTCTCCGGCTTTGTCACAGCCGTTATGGTCGCACATGCGTTTTTTGCCTTTGTTTTGAGGGGCAAAGTACTTTCTTTCTCGGGTTCTTTTCATTAAAAGCTTTTTGGCGCAAAGTCTACTACTTTGTCGCTATCCTTTTTGACTTGATAAATGTCTAAGACGTGTTCAGATTGCCCACTTGGCAAAAATCTGAATGCTCCGTTTAAGCCAGCGTAGCCGTCTTGTTTTAATATTGCGTTGTTTATATCTGAGCTGCGAGATAGCTTTGAAGTAAGTGCTATCGCATCATAAGCAAGTGTGTATAATGTGTTTGGCTTTTCATTAAAGACTTGCTGATATTTGCCATTAAAATATGTTGAGTATTGTTTTGATAATGCTGGATACAAGCCACCAATTGCGTTTTGCTCGTTATTGAGTTGAGAGCCTTCCCAGATTGATGTGCCAAAAAATAATACGTTTGGATATGACAGGTCATAGTATCCAAACATTGAAACAGCAGATTTTAATCTGGCGCCGCCATCTGCAATTAAAATTGCATCAAACTCTGTTGAGGCAATAGAATCATTGTCGCCCAATCTTTGTAATTTTCTTTGTGCAGTGTTGTCACCTGCGGCAGCTAAGCTTTGCAATTGTTTTTTGTGTGCATTCATTGCAGATTTTCTTTTTTCATAGTCAGTCATTTCTTTTAAGATTGTTGAAAAATCAGTTGTATTTGGTGGATAAAACGTTGTTTTGATGAGCTCAATGCCATATTTTTGCGCAGCAATTTGTGCTGACTTGAGTGTTGATTGGCCAGTGTTGTTTTGTGGCAACAACAAACCAAATTTGGTTTTTCCTAGTGCTGATATGTATGAAAACATTCTATCTACCTGATTTTCTGAAAGAAGGCCAATAGAATATATGTTATTGCCTAAAATATCTGGGTTTGTTGCAAAGGATATTAAGGGAATGTCATTGTCAACCTCATCTAAAATTGCACTTAAGTTGTTTGATAATAAAGGACCTATGATGATGTCTGGGTTGTTTGACTGAGCGTTTTCTAAGGCAATTCTGGCTCCGTTTGGAGTTGATTGTGTGTCATAAAAACGCAAAACAAGGTTGGGGTTGTTTGAGTCTTCTAAGGCCATTGTTGCAGCGTTTCTCATCCCAATGCCCGTGTTTGCATAGACACCTGTTGTTGGCAATAATAAAGCGACGTTAAAGCTTGTGATTTTACCAATGGATAGGTCTTTTTCAACCATTTCAAAGCCGCCTTGGCTTTTAATTGTTTGCGTGCAGCCAAACAAAAACAAACTTGTAAATAGAATTAAACTTTTTTTTATCACTTGCTTTTTCCTTCTGTTTTGTATTATTATATAAACAAAATAATTTAAGAAAGCAAGAAAAATGAAAACAGGACTATATATTGTTGCAACACCTATTGGAAACCTTAAGGATATTACTCAAAGAGGCATTGAAACTCTTGAGGCTGCACAAGTTGTTGCTTGCGAAGATAAAAGAATTTCAAAAAAACTTTTTTCTTTGCTTGGAATCTCTACTAATAAAACGTTTATAAATCTTTGTGATTATAACGAATCGGAGATGTCTGATAAAATTATTGAATATATTAAAAATGGAGTGGCAGTGGCTCTTGTTTCTGATGCGGGATCTCCGCTTGTGTCTGATCCTGGTTATAAGCTGGTTAAAAAATGCAAAGAAGAAAATGTTTATGTAACAACTATCCCTGGTGTGAGTGCTGTTATATCTGCAGTGCAAATATCTGGTTTGCCAACAGATAGGTTCTTGTTTGCAGGGTTTGTACCAAACAAAGAAAAAGCAAGAAACGATTTTTTTGCAGAGTTTCATAATATAAGAGCGACAATAATTTGTTATGAAACCGCAAACAGAATAAAGAAAACTCTGCAAGCTATAAAAAATGTTTTTAATAACCCTCAAGTTTGCGTGGCAAGAGAGATTACAAAAATGTTTGAAGAGGCTATTACAAATGATGTTGATGGCCTGATAGAGCATTTTGAAAATGTTGAGCCCAAAGGTGAGATGGTTGTTTTGATTTATCAAAAAGAGGCGCAAAACACTATAGATATGGATGCATTATTGCGTGAGAGATTGGTTGAGATGAGCGTGAAAGAGGCTGTTAAAGATGTGGTTGAAAAGTACAAACTTAATAAAAATGATGTATATAAAAAAGCGTTGGAAATAAAAAATGACGGGTAGGCAGGCAGAACTCCTGGCAAAAATTGTTTTGTTTTTTAAGGGGTATAGAATTGTTGCATCAAATTATATAACTGGTAAGGGAACACATGCTGGTGAGATTGATGTTATTGCAAAGCGCTTTAATACTTTGATTTTTGTTGAGGTAAAAAAAAGAATCCGTATAGAAGATGCAAAATATGCCATAAAAACAGCACAGCAATCTAGGATTTGCAATGGTATAAAAGCTTATTTGAAGTATAATCCACAATATAATAAATGCCAAAAAAGAATTGATGCTTTTTTGGTAGAATCGCCAATGAAATGGGAACATGTGCAAAATGCTTGGCAGTTTTTTTGATAACATTTTTATAAATATCTATAAACAATCCCCAATGATTTTCTAAGTGCAAAAAATCTTTGCATTTTTTAAAAAATGTTACTATATTTTATGGATAACAATAAAAAGGAAAAAATCATGACAAATATGAAAATGATGGACGGTAACGAGGCTACAGCCTCAGTTGCTCATAGAATGAATGAGATTTGTGTTATTTATCCAATTACACCTTCTTCTAATATGGGTGAGTTTGCAGATGCTTGGTCTGCAGCTGGTCAAACAAATATCTGGGGCGTTGTTCCAGAGGTTCAAGAAATGCAATCTGAGGCCGGTGCTGCTGGCGCTTGCCACGGTTCTATTCAAGCAGGGTCTTTAACAACTACATTTACAGCTTCTCAAGGCTTGCTATTAATGATCCCTAATATGTATAAAATTGCTGGTGAATTATCACCTTTTGTTATGCATGTGGCTGCTCGTTCTTTATCTTATCATGCATTGTCTATCTTTGGTGATCATTCAGACGTTATGTCTTGCCGTCAAACTGGTTTTGCAATGCTTTCTTCAAACTCTGTGCAAGAAGCTCATGACTTTGCTGCAATTGCTCAAAGTGCTACTTTGCGCTCAAGAGTTCCATTCTTACACTTCTTTGATGGTTTTAGAACATCTCATG
>CAYJOO010000097.1:0-3588 GCA_964371845.1 uncultured Azospirillaceae bacterium
AAATTATGAGATACGAAATTATGAGCTACAAAATTATCTACGGTAATAATCTTCAAAACCTTGAGGATAAAGTAAACCGATCGCTGTTTGCAGGCTGGAAGCCTGTTGGTGGCATAGCAGTCAACCCTACAAGCATTGATCACAAATACTTGCAGGCCATGATAAAATGAGGGACTTAAAAAAGCAATTATTAAAGCATCAGATTAATTTCTGATGCTTTTTTTGTGAGTTGCTATACTCACTCCATGTCACTGCCCACCTCGCCAACACAGGAAAGGGATATAAAAATCAAACCTGCTTGTTTATGGTGCGAATATAATGACTTATGGACATTTTCAACCTAGCGTGTGCAAAACGATAAGTTAAATTTAAAGTCAATCCTCTTGAGCCTTTAAAATGGCTCAAGAGGAATGACATTTTATTACTCGTAATGTGTTATCAATCCTCCACCATTAAAACAAAAAAACCTGCTTTTGGCAGGTTTTTTGTTTGTGTTCTTGGGTTATTATGCTTTTTCAAAAGCTGAGAGTTCTCTTTCTTCTACGCTTTTGTATAAGTCAAACTGATTTAAGATTGCAACTGCAACATAAATAGATGAATATGTCCCTATAATTACGCCCCAGACAATCACAAATGAAAAACTATACAAAGCCTCTCCGCCAAACACCAAAAGCGCTATAGCGGCTAATAATGTGGTTATAGAGGTGAGCAATGTTCTTGAGAAAATGTCATTGATACTTTTGTTGAGCATTTTTGTTTGCTCCATGCCTTTGTATTTTTTAACATACTCTCTTACTCTGTCATATGTTACGACTGTATCATTTACAGAGTAGCCTGCAAGGGTTAAGATTGCGGCTATGGTTGTGAGGTTGAAGTCTATTGAAAACAATGATAACAACGCCAAAGTTACAATAATATCATGGATTAAGCCCAACATTGCACCTAGGGCAAATTGCCACTCAAACCTTGCCCATATGTATAATGAGATTGCCAATACTGCAACGATAGATGCTATTAAGCCTGCTTTTTTGAGCTCTGATCCGACTTGTGGGCCAACCAACTCAACTTTGCGATACTCAACTGCTGTGCCAAGAATGTCTTTGATGTCATTTACGGCTTGCATTTGCTCTTTTTCATCCATGTTTTTTGCCTGAGCTCTTATCATAACTTCATCACCATTGTGACCAATGGTTTGCAAAGAAATCTCTCCAATTTTTAAGCCTGATAAGTCTTTTCTCATTTTGTTTAGGTCAAAAGCTTGCTCTGATTTTACTTCTATTAAAATTCCGCCAGAAAAATCAATGCCAAAATTAAAGCCTTTGAGTGAAACAACAACCAATGACAAAATCACTGCGATTACAGAAAAGATATACATTGGTCTTGCAATCTTTAAGAAGTTGATGTTTGTGTCTTTTGTTATAAATTTGAATACTTGCATTTTCTTGTCCTTATTAAATTGGTAATTTTTTTGGCTTGAATTTGATTATCCAGTTTGCAATCATAAGTCTTGAAACTGTTACAGATGTGAACATTGAGGTTAAAATACCAAAGGATAATGTTACTGCAAAGCCTTTTACTGGACCTGAACCAAAATAAAACAAAACAAAAGCTGCTGCCAATGTGGTTAAGTTTGAGTCAACAATTGTTGTCCACGCTTCTGAGAAACCTGTTTGCGCTGCTTCTTTGGGATTTTTGCCAGATTTTACAAACTCTCTCATTCTTTCAAAAATCAAAACATTTGCATCAACGGCCATACCAATGGTTAAGATAATGCCTGCAATACCAGGAAGCGTTAATGTTGAACCCATAAAGCTAAGTGCACCTAATAACAAAAACAAGTTTACGATAACAGAAATTGTTGTAAACACGCCAAACAAGCCATAAGCCATAATCATAAATACAATAACTGCAACAAAGCCTATGGCGCAAGCAATTGCGCCAGCTTTAATTGAGTCTGCGCCAAGGCCAGCTCCAACTGTTCTTTCTTCTAGCACAGTTAATGGTGCTGGTAAAGCGCCTGAACGCAACAATAACGCCAAGTCACTTGCCTCTTTTACACTAAATGAGCCTGTGATTATACCACTGCCGCCCATAATTGGCCCTTGAATTTCTGGCGCTGATATAACTTGATTGTCTAAGACAATTGCAAGTCTTGAGCCAACGTTGTTTGCTGTTGCATCTGCAAATTGTTTGCCGCCTGTTGCATCAAACTTAAATGAAACAACTGGTCTGCCCTCTTGAAAAGAAGGTTGCGAATCGGTTAAGGTTTCGCCACTAACGGCTACCTTTCTTGAAACTTGGTATGGCTCACCCATTGTGCCCAAAACAGTTCTGGCAGTTGCTTTTTTGCTGCCTTCTTCAACAATATGAAAACTCATTTTTGCTGTTTTGCCCAAAAGCTCTTTTACCTCTTCTGGGTTTTGAACACCAGGTAGCTGAACAACAATTCTGTCAACGCCTTGTCTTTGAATGATTGGCTCTTTTGTACCAAGCTCATCAATTCTGCGTCTGACGATTTCTATTGATTGCTCTACAACCTTTGCCTTAAGCTGTGCCAAAGCGACCTCTGAATAAGCAATGCTTAAAGATTCTCCACTTTCTGCAATCTCAAGATCTGGATCTGCTGATTGGATTAGCTGTTTTGCCTTGCTTCTTGAGTTGAAGTTTGCAATTAAGACAGAAACACTGTCTGCTTTTGCATCCAACTTGGTGTAACGAATGCGGTTTTCTCTTAATATTTGACGAACAGAATCCTCTATTGTGAGCATTCTTTCTTTTATAACTTCATTAATGTCAACCTCTAATAAAAGGTTTGAGCCACCTTGAAGGTCTAAACCAAGGTTAACCGGTTGCCACCACGCTGGTAGAGTACTTTTGTTTGGCAAAAAGTTTGGTACTGAGAAGAAAACACCCAGCAAGCAAACTGCCAAAATTGAAAAAACTTTAATTTTGCTTAAGTTGTACATTATTTTTTTGCTTTCTTATTCTTTTTTTCTTGAGGTTTTTTGTTGTCATTTTTTGCTTCTGGCAAAATAACATCTTTTAAGGTAGAGCGCTTGATTGTTACAACAGTGTCTTTTGCAACCTCAACTTCTAGCTCATCATCTGTTGAACCAACAACTTTGCCGATTACTCCGCCACCTGTGATAACTTTGTCGCCTTTTTTTGCTGAGTTTATTAAAGCTTGATGATTTTTCATAGCTTTTTGCTGTGGGCGAATTAAAATAAAATAAAATATTGCAAAGATTGCAACTAATTGAACAATGGTTCCTGATAATGATGAACCTGCAGCAACAGATGCTGTTTGTGCGAATGCTTGGTTAATAAACATATTTCTTTCTCCTTAAAAATTCTTGTTTATAATATAATTATTATATATATTTGCAAGCAATTTATAAAAAAATGTAAAAATATTGAAAAAAGTTCTTGCAATATAAAAAATTATTTATTATAAGGTCGTTATTGCGTATGGGGGTGTAGCTCAGTTGGTTAGAGTATCGGCCTGTCACGCCGAGGGTCGCGAGTTCGAGCCTCGTCACTCCCGCCATTAAAAACCCGCCTTTTATAAGGCGGTTTTTTTATATGTGT
>CAYJOO010000098.1:0-3577 GCA_964371845.1 uncultured Azospirillaceae bacterium
CAATATAGATGGATATATCATAGCCGGGCAAAATTCTTATATCGTGCTGGGTGGTGGTGACAGTAACTATGCCATCAATGACTTTACTGAAAGCAAACATGCTTGGGGCACAGGCGTAACTGCGGCATTATTTATCATAAAACCGCAAACTCTGGCAAGTACGGGAAGTATAAAGATTGATGGGAAAAATACTGGTGTTGTTGCCGCGAGTGCTAATGAAGCTATTTTTGCTGCCAATTCTTTGTTAGTGGTAAATGCTAGAGATATTGGCGCTAGTGTAGCTTTAACATCAACAGGTGGAAAATTGACTGTTGAGAGTTCAGCAAAACTTCATATCACTGGGGCTTCGAACAACCAAATTGTCAATATTGTCGCAGGCTTTACCGGTTTGGGTGGCGATATTGCAACTGATGCTTGGGTTGGCGATAATTTAACTTCAAGCTCTGGCATACAAGCGGTAAAGATTGCAGATTTCAATACAACAGATGGTTCTTATAGTGTTGAAGTTAAATCAATAGGCGTTGATGGAATATTAAATAACTTTGACCAAATGCAAGTTAAAACGGCTCAAGTATTGCTGGGCTTGGCACCAGATATTGACAGCACAAATTTGCCAACTCAATTTTTGTCCCGTGCAACGGATACGGCATATCTTGGCACAAACAATCCGAAAAAAGCCACCGCAACAATCGAAGGTATGGCACAAGCAGCTGGCGTTTTGGGGGTTGGTGCAACAACAATGGATGTTGCAAAAACAATTGGTGGCGTGATTGCCTCTAAACTTGGTTCGGCTTCGCAAGGTGCTGTGAAAAATATGGCAACGGGCGATGAAAACAAATTGCAAGGCTTGTCACCTTGGGTTATGCCTTTGTATAATTATACAAGTGTTAATGGATATGACGCGGGCAAACTTGAAAACGATTATGACACAAGTATGGGCGGCGTTGCATTTGGTGTTGACAAGGCGGTTGATGATTACAGACTTGGTTTTGCGTTTAACATCGGTAAAGGTTCAACAGATGCAAGTGGCGATTTTGATGGCAACAATGAATTTGATTTTTATAGTGTTTCAATGTACGGATCTAAAAACATTGATGACATAAAAGTCAACGCTGATGTTGGTTTAACATATACAAACAACGATGTTAAACAATATCTGGGCGCATTGTCGATGAGCGATGCAAAAGCAAACGTGAACAGCTATGCCTTTAGCCTTGGAGCATTGGCAGAAAAAACATTTGCAAAAGATGATTACACTTATACACCATATGCAGGGGCTAGGTTTACTAGTATTTATACGCAAAGTTATAAAATGGAAAATGGTAGTGGTGTAATCTCTAGTACAAAAAGTGATAATCAAAACATTTTGCAGATCCCTGTTGGTGTTGCCTTTGAAACTCAGGTTGAAGATTATAACAACTGGAGCCTAAAACCAAAAGCAAAAGCGGGTATTATTGCCTCAATTGGTGAGCTAAAAGCAACTTCAAACACAACATTTGCAGGTGTTGGTAATGCAAAATATAGCATGGATAATGTAGATGCTTTGGCATTTGATGGAGGCATAGGATTAGAGATGCAAAAAGACAACATCACCGTTGACTTTGGTTATAATCTACTTGCGTCTCCTAACGAATATTCTCATAGCCTGAGTGCAAACGTTAAGTGGGAGTTTTAATATTCTGCTGATGTAGATATTCTAAAAGAAAAGTGGCGAGGTTATATAATTTTATAATCTCGCCATATTTTTATATAATATCTAAAACCTATTTTAAAAATTTACAAATCGCTTTTAATTGATTTTTAACAAATAAGTTTTATAATGCCACCTAAATAGGAGTGTTTTATGCAAAATAAGTCAACAATTGGATATCTATCAAAACAATATAGGTCAACATTAAAAAAATGTTTTTTAATAAGTGTTGGGGCATATGCGCTTTTAGGTATTGGTAATGCGCGAGCAAAGTTTGTGCCAACGTTAGACAATCAAAAAACGCAAACATATTTAAGTAGCTTAAAAAACGCTGATGACACAAATGTTTATACTCAAAGTCAAATAGATGCGATTTCTTCTGCTTATGTTGTGGAGGAAGTAACTGATAGCATAAAAAAGTATTATTCAAAATTTAGTCTTATGGAAGATGGCATTATAACAGAATATGGCGTTTTAATAAAAGACAAAGATTATAATGGCGCAACCAATACCACCACATATAACAATTTAGGCAGCGTGATAACAGATTATGTTGTTGGAAAAACCAATAATGAATACAGCATAGAAAGTGCGGCAAGCGGCGCCACTGGCATAGGGTATTTTGACATAAAATATAAAGATACATCAGGTGTTGAACAAACTTTAACATTTTCATTAAAAGACAGCTCAAACGAGCTTGTTGCAAGCACCAATAACAGAACAACAAATACTACAGATGCTGGCTCTATAATTGAAAGCTTTGTTAGAGTAAGCTCTTCTGTTAGTGGCGGGGCAATTTATAATTCTGGCACGTCTGCAAAAATAGATAAGATTGACGGAAACTTTGTTGGCAACTATGTAAAAGCCTCCTCTGGAGTTGTTTATGGCGGAGCAATTTTTAATTCTGGCACAATAACAAGTATTACGGGAAATTTTATTGGCAACTATACAGATTCACCCACAAGTAACGGTGGTGGAGCAATTTATAATACAAGAACAATAACGAGTATTGTTGGTGATTTTATTGGCAACTATCGTAATTCTGTTACCCTAAGTTCTGGTGGAGCAATCAGAAATGAAAGTGCAAATGGAAAAATAGGTCATATTGTTGGTAACTTTATTGGCAACTATGTATATGTTTCTGCAGGATTATCTTATGGTGGAGCAATCAGAAATATTAGTAGTGCATCAATTGAGAGTATTATAGGCGATTTTATTGGTAACTATGCTGAATCTAAGACTGTAGACGGGTCAGGAGGTGCAATCAGAAACGCCAATAACACGGCTACTATCGGCAATATAACTGGTGATTTTATCGCCAACTATGCAAAAGGCAACACAAACTCAAAAGGCGGTGCATTATATAATGACGGCGATATAACATTAACGGACTCAAGCTTTTTTAATAACTATGTACATGCAAATAGTAACTCTGGTTTAGGGCTTGGTGGTGCAATCTTTAATAGAGGAACAATGGGGATAAATGCAGTTAGTACAGATGTTATTTTTTCTGGAAACTACTTAACAAACAACACAGGTAATAAAACTTATGAAGCTATATACAACACTGGAATAATAAACCTAGCCTCTGATGCTGATTCAAAAATTGTTACTTATGATGCTTTTAATGGTGAAGGGACGTATAATTTGTTGTCAGGAACGTTGGCATTGTTGGGTGCAAATGCAAATTTTGCTAGCACATCAAAATTGGTTGCCTCAGATGGCACAACAATTTCTTTGCAAGATGGTATAATCAATGCAACTGCTAATAATTTGGGGATTTTAGAATTAGACGGTGATATTAATCTTGCTGTTGATGTTAACTTAAGTGGCGCAGGTAGTGCAGATACAATTTCTGCTAATGAGTTAAAGGCCGATACAGGAGAA
>CAYJOO010000099.1:0-3561 GCA_964371845.1 uncultured Azospirillaceae bacterium
AATTTCCATAAGTTTTGCTTGTGCTTTTATGATATCTTCTATATGTCTCATAAAATCTGCGCAATAAACGCTTCCATCTGAGAATATGGCTATATTACCTCTTGGTATTCTTATTTTTGAGTTTGGAAATTCTAGATATTTGCCAACTTTATTTAAGTCTGCGTTTTTCTTTTCTACTTTTTCTTGCCATTCTTCATCAAATATGCCTATAAAACTTTGCCCCAAAAATGTTGAGATTAAGGTTTTATCAGCCATTAATCTGGTGGCGTGTTCTTTATAGTCATCATCTGATGCTTCTTTGACTTTTATGTCTGTTATTTGCTGATTGTGCGTTTTGCCATATTCATATATTTCTGCAATAAAGCTTATATCTTCATATATTGGCTCTTTTAAGACACCCCCTGCTCTTTTGACCATGGCTTTTGTGTTCATAACAGTGCCTTCAAATTTGTGATCTTTTGATATAACAAGTGAGCCGTCTTCAAACACGGCTATTTTATCTGTTTTGATTAATCTTGAGGCATAGTTTGTGTCTTCTTGCAAAAAAGTTAATACCTTGTTGTTGTTTGCAAAAAGTTTTTCAAGCAATGCTTGTTGATTTGAATTTAAAATGTTTGGATTTGAATCGTTCATGATTTTAACTCCTAATATAAACCTTTGATACCTGCCTGTCAAAAATTAGGGTTAAATCTAATGATTGTGATTTTTTTCTATATTTTTTGTTATCTCGTCCAAGTTTGCTAAAGGCAGGTAGCAAGCGTTAACATCGCTTATATACATATTATATCATAAAATATTTTTATGTAAAGTATAAAATAAATTAAACTTTTTTAAACATGTGTCGTTATATATTATATATAAATATATAAAGGAATTGATTATGAATAAGAAGTATCTAATTGTTATTGTTGTTGTTTTGCTAATTGGCGCTTATTTTGTTTTTGGCAAAGAAAAGTCTGAAAATGGTTTTGTGGTGGGCAAGATTAAAAAATCTGATATTATTGAACTGGTGGCTGCAACAGGCACAATTAGCCCAATATCTGATGTTGATGTTGGCACACAAGTTTCTGGGCGTATTGAAAAGATTTATGTTGATTATAACTCTATTGTTAAAAAAGGACAGCTTTTGGCAGAGATTGACCCAGACCAGTTTGTAACAAATGTTTCTAAAGAACAAGCAAATCTTGAGGTTGCAAAGGCTCGAGTGCTTTCTGCAGAGGCTGATGTTGATTTTTATGAAAAACAACTAAAGCGCATAAAAGAACTTAACATGGCAAAATATACATCTGATGCAGAGCTAGATGAAGCAAACCGCAATTATGCAAATGCAAAAGCAAACTTGGCTTTATATAAGGCGCAAGTAAATCAATCTGAGGCAGCTCTTGATTATAATAAAATTCAGCTTGAATATACAAAAATAATTTCTCCGGTTGATGGAATAATCGTATCAAAAAATATGGAAGAAGGACAAACAGTTGCTGCAAGTTTTGAGGCCCCTATCCTATTTAATGTTGCAGAAGATTTGACCAAGATGCAAATTGAGGCATCTATTGTTGAGGCAGATATTGCCAAACTAAAAGAAGGACAAGAAGTTGAGTTTTCTGTTGATAGTTTTCCTAATCAAATTTTTGAGGGGGTTGTAACTCAAGTTAGAAACGAGGCTATTACAACATCAAATGTGGTGACATATGAGGTGGTTATTGCAGTTGACAATGCAGAACACAAGTTTAAACCTGGGATGACTGCAAATGTTGAGATTATAACCGCAGATGAAAAAGGTGTTTTAACAGTGCCAAATAAAGCGCTTAGGTTTTCTATGGATAATGGCAAAACAAGATATCAAAACCAAGGGATTTGGGTGATGGTTGATGAAGCTCCAAAAAGAATTGATGTTGCAACGGGGCTTTATGATGATGATAAAACTCAAGTTATATCTGATGAAATAACAGAAAATATGCCTGTTATTATTGATCACAAAACAGATAATTCAAAAGGTAATAAACAACCACAAATGAAAATGCCAAGGATGTAATATGAGCTTGATTGAAATTAAAAACATCTGCAAGTCATACCCATTGGGAGACACACAATTGCAAATCTTAAAAAATGTTTCATTACAAATTGAGGCTGGTGATTTTGTGGCAATCATGGGGCCCTCTGGTTCTGGAAAATCTACATTGATGAATATTTTGGGTTGTTTGGATGTTGCAACTTCTGGCAGCTATCACCTAGATGGGCGCGAGGTTGAAAAGCTATCTTCTGACGAATTGGCAGAAATTCGCAATCAAAAAATTGGTTTTGTGTTTCAGGGATTTAATCTGCTGTCTCGCACAACCGCATTAGAAAATGTTGAGTTGCCGATGGTTTATTCTGGTGTTGAGCCTCACACACGCAAACAAAAAGCAATTGAGGCATTAAAAACCGTTAATCTGGATGAGCGTATGGAGCATTTGCCAAATCAGCTTTCTGGCGGGCAACAACAAAGAGTTGCAATTGCCAGAGCTTTGGTTAATGATGCCCCTATTATATTTGCTGATGAGCCAACAGGCAACTTGGATACAAAAACAAGTGTTGAGGTGATGAAGCTTTTTACAGAACTTAATGAAAAATTTGAGCGCACCATAATTTTGGTAACGCATGAAGATAATATTGCTCAATATGCAAAGCGTGTGATTAGGGTGTTGGACGGAGAAATTGTTAGTGATGTGAGGAATAAAAAATGATAGATTTTAAGACAACAGCAACAATTGCATTGCGCGCTATTAAGGCAAATAAAATGCGCTCTACCCTAACCTCTTTGGGGATTATTATTGGCGTGGCATCTGTTATTATTATGCTATCAATTGGCAATGGGGCACAAGTTTCTATCAAAGAAGATATGCAATCTATGGGATCAAATTTGTTGATGATACGCTCTGGTACTGCGACCTCTGGTGGTGCAAAAACATCCCGCGGTTCTTTGCCAACGCTTAAGGCATCTGACGGGCTAGCTATTAAAGATAAGGTCAGAAGCATTATATATCAAGCGCCAACACTTAGCCAAACTGCGCAAGTTGTTTATGGCAACACAAACTGGATGACAGGCATTAATGGCACAAATCAAGATTATCTTAAGATCAAAGACTGGCCTTTAGAATATGGCAGAGGGTTTTCTGGAAGTGATATTACAAACGCAACTATGGTTGCAATATTAGGCAAATCGGTTGTTGAAGAATTGTTTGGTGATGTTGATCCAATTGATAAAACAGTTAGAATAAAAGGTTTGCCGTTTAAGGTTATTGGAGTGTTGGAAGAAAGAGGAGAATCTGGCAATGGACAAGATCAAGATGACACAATTTTAATCCCCGTTACAACCGCGCAAAAAAAAGTTATGGGCATTACGTTTCCTGACCAAGTGAGCCAAATTATGTTGCAAACAGATAGCCTGGAGGCAACATATTCTTCTCAAGAAGATATTACGGCAATCTTGCGTCAAAGGCATAACTTGGGTGCAAATAAGCCAGATGACTTTATTATAATGAACATGACACAAATGCAAGATATGATGGAAAGCTCAACCCA
>CAYJOO010000100.1:0-3507 GCA_964371845.1 uncultured Azospirillaceae bacterium
ATTGGAGCAACATTTATGAAGTTAACCATATCAACAAGCCCGCATATAACATCGCCACAAACAATCTCATCAATTATGAAGGATGTTTGCATTGCCTTAATTCCTGCCGTTATTGCCTCGCTTATCTTTTTTGGCATAGATGCTTTAAGGGTTGTCTTAACCTCTGTTGCATCTTGTGTGTTGTTTGAATATTTAACCACAAGGTATTTATTAAAAAGCAAAAACACCACCAAAGATTATTCTGCCATAATCACAGGCTTGCTCTTGGCATTTAATTTGCCTTCAACCATAGCAACACCTATGATTATTATTGGTTCTTTTGTGGCAATTGTTGTTTGCAAACTAGCATTTGGTGGATTGGGCAAGAATGTTTTTGTTTATATCTTTTCCTGCAGCCATGACATATTGGAGTGCTCCAGAAGCATTTGATTTTTTAAGTATTGATGCTCAAACAGCTGCCACAACCTTAAACATCTTAAAAAATTCAGGTGACATCACAATGATTCCGTCATTGTTTGACATGTTTGTTGGCAACAAAGGAGGTTGTTTGGGAGAGACCTCTGTCTTGGCTTTATTATTGGGTTTTGCGTATCTTTTATACAAAAGAATTATATTCCTGTTTTTTATGTTGTAAGTGTTTTTATATATTGCTCAATTGCATATAGCATAACAGGCAATCCAATGTATTTGCCATTAGTTCAGATTATGTCAGGTGGTTTGATGCTTGGTGCAATATTTATGGCAACAGATTATACAACAAGCCCAATGAGTCGCAAAGGTCAAATTATATTTGCGGTTGGTTGCGGTTTCTTAACTTGTATAATCAGGTTTTTTGGCTCATATCCAGAAGGTGTGTCTTTTGCAATATTGATTATGAACGCATTTGTGCCCATAATAGACAAGTATTGTCATCAAAGATTTTTTGGAGAAAAAAGATGATCCAATATATAAAATTTTCATTATCACTTATTGTCATAAGCTGTGTTTGCGCTGCAATATTGGGTTTTACATATCAAAAAACTCTTGAGCCCATCAAACAATCAAAAAACAAAGCACAACTTCAGGCAATCTCAAAAGTTTTGCCATATGAGTTTGATAACAACCCATTTGCAGAAAAAATAATCATAAAAGGGCAAAATAAAAGAGAAAAGTTTGAGCTTTATCCTGCAACAAAAGATGGACAATTTGTTGGCGTTGCTGTTAAAAGCCATTCAAAATCAGGTTTTGGAGGCAATGTTGAGATTATTGTTGGCTTTTATATGGATGGCAGAATAAATAAGTTTGAGCTAATCTCTCATAAAGAAACCCCAGGCCTTGGCACAAAAATAACAGAAGATAAATTTATGTCACAATTACAAGGTTTCAACCCACGATACGGTAGTCTAAAAGTAAGGCAAGATGGTGGTGATGTTGACGCCGTTACAGCTGCAACAATATCGTCAAGAGCTGCATTAAACGCAATAGAAAAAGCATATAACGGATATCAAAAATATAAGGAGAACAGGTAATGAAAGAACGTTTTTTTGACGGGCTATTTAAAAACAATCCTGTTTTTGTGATGCTACTTGGAATGTGCCCAACTTTGGGTGTTACCACATCTTTGACAAATGGCTTTGGTATGGGTGTTGCAACCATGATTGTTTTATTGATGTCAAATGTATTGATATCGATTCTAAAAAGTATTATCCCAGCCCAAATCAGAATTCCATGTTATATTGTTTTGATTGCAAGTTGCGTTAGTGTTATTGAGTTGTTAATGCAAGCCTACACTCCTTCTTTATACCAATCTCTTGGAATATTCATCCCACTTATTGTTGTAAACTGCTTGATTTTGGGCAGAGCAGAGGCATATGCTTCAAAAAACTCGATTCTCAACTCAGCTTTAGATGCCTTGTTTATGGGTCTTGGCTTTACTCTTGCCTTAACGTTGCTTGGTGCAATAAGAGAAGTTTTGGGCGAGGGGGCAATAATGGGCCACAAGTTTGTTTCAGATGATATTCCAACAATGTTATTTTTTATAATGCCACCTGGAGCCTTTTTAGCACTTGCAGGCATAATTGCAGTGGTCAACAAAATAAGAGGAGTAAAATAGATGGAATATGTATTAATTTTTATCTCATCAATATTTGTAAACAACATCGTGTTATCTCAATTTTTGGGTATTTGCCCTTTTCTTGGGGTCTCCAAAAAAATATCAACCGCTTTTGGTATGGGCAGTGCTGTTATTTTTGTGATGACACTTGCAACAATCGTAACACACATCCTATATCACAGCCTTTTAATACCAAATGGTTTGGCTTTTATGACAACTGTTGCCTTTATATTGGTTATTGCAAGCTTGGTACAAATATTAGAAATTATTCTGCAAAAAGTTGCCCCCACATTATATGGAGCATTGGGAATATTCTTGCCATTAATCACAACAAATTGTGCTGTCTTGGGTGTTGCCATCTTGGTCTTAAACAAAAATTATGATATGTCCAGATCAATTGCTTTTGCAATTGCCAATGCAATTGGTTTTACACTCGCAATTGTTTTATTTGCAGGCATCAGAGAGCGCTTAGAGAACGCAAACATTCCAAATGCCTTAAAAGGAGCCCCAATTGCATTAATTGCAGCCTCATTATTATCAATGGCCTTTATGGGTTTTGTTGGGGTTGGTGGATAATTGCTGGCGCTTTGCCATCCACTCCATAAAAATAATCTGTTGTAATAGCAAGCCCGCCACCATTAACCAAGAACAGTGTTTGCACACTATTTTTGCCAAAGGTATGGCTGCCAAAAACTTTTGCTCTGCCTGTATAAGATAAAACATAAGCAATTAACTCCGCAGCAGATGCAGTTTTTTCATCAACCAAAATATTTATTGGTTTGTGTTCAAAGATATCACCTTCATTTGCCTCAAAGAGTTTTAATTTTCCATCTCTTCCTTTTGTTGAAAATATAATGCCACCATCAACAAATAGGTTTATTATATCAATGGCGCTTTTTAGGTTACCCCCTTGATTATGTTTCAAATCCAACGTAATTTGCTTTGCTTCCTTATGGTTTTTAATGGTTGTTTTTATTGAATTAAATGTCGTTTCATTAATGTTTTTAAGCGCAATATATAATGTGCCTGCATCAAGTTTGCTTGTAAAGTTTCTTTTGTGCTCAAGCCTATAATCATTAAATTTTCTAGAAGGATAAAATTTACTTGATTTATCAGCAATTTTGCTCACACCTTCTGCAAGAACAATATCTTCAATTTCATATTGCTTTGTTCTTAATATCGGAGATATTTTCAGTGCTGCATCAATAATTTTGTTACAAGTTTCAGCCCAGTTTTTTGCATCATTGATTTTGGGTTTTCCAAAAACTCTTATAACTTTTGCTTTGTAGTATAGTGTAATTCTTGTATTATCATTTGCAATCAAAACGTTTTTATCAATTTTATTAAGTGCTTTTAATGATGACATTGCAAGATCATCAATAATTTCTTGCTTAATATGTTCTTTTTCAACAATA
>CAYJOO010000101.1:0-3361 GCA_964371845.1 uncultured Azospirillaceae bacterium
TGGGACATCATTTGGCCCAGAAATGCTTAAGTTGTATGTGTCTTATATTTACCTTAATGGTGAGTTGAATAATAATGGTTTGCTATATACGTATGACAGTAGGGAAGAGATATATGGATCTATGAAGCTTAAGTTGTCAAAGAATTGGTCTACGCTTGTGTTTAATCGTATGGACTTGGCAACAGATTTGTCAACCTCGTTGGAGCATGGTGCGCAATTGATATATGATAATGAATGTATAAAATTAACAGGATACTTTAGGAAAGAAAA
Organism: uncultured Azospirillaceae bacterium; assembly: GCA_964371845.1. Taxonomy (GTDB): domain Bacteria; phylum Pseudomonadota; class Alphaproteobacteria; order RF32; family CAG-239; genus JAWXUC01. The sequence continues at coordinate 271 of CAYJOO010000101.1, forward strand.
TTCTATTGATCCTAATCTTGAAAATGATATGGAATTTGGTATAAACTTTTTGTTAAAAACACTTGGAGGAACAGGAGAATAATGATGAAAAAAATAATATTTGGAATGTGTTTGATGATGTCAACACAAGCAATGGCACAAAGCTCAGCAATTCAGGCTATTGTTAATGGGGAGATTATAACGTCTTCTGATTTGAGTGATAGGCTTGATAATTTTTTGTTTGTAAGCAAAGTTCCTCTTAATGAACAAACTGCACCAATGATTAAGCAACAAGTGTTGCATCAGGCTATTGATGAAAATCTAAAGCTGCAAGAAGCCGAGAAAAATGGTATAAAAGTATCTGAGAAAGAAGTTGATGCAGCAATTAAAAACTTTGAAGAAAAAAATGGTAGCTTGAGTTCTAATAAGTTGTCTGAGGCTGCACTGCGTAGCCAAATAAAAGCAGACATTGCTTGGGCAAGGCTTGTTAATCAAAAATCTTTTGAGGCAAAAAACATAACTCAAAAAGAAATTGAAGAGGCAATGGATGCTGCAACAAAAGACATTAACTCTCCAAAAAGAATGGTCTCTGAAATCTTTATATTAAAAAGCAAAGCAAAAAAATTATCTGAGCTTGTTGAGATATTAAGAAATGATGATAGATTTGAGCTTTATGCGATGCAGTTTTCTGATGCTCCGTCAGCGGGCAAAGGTGGCAAACTTGGTTGGATTAACAATGGCAGGTTTGAACCAGTTATTGAAAGTGCTTTGTCAAAAATGAAAGAAGGTGAGATTTCAAACCCAATTTTATCAGGTAATGGGTATTATATATTAAAACTTGAGAAAAACTTTGATCCCAAAAAAGAAAAAGCATATACCCCATCAGAAGATGAAATAAAAGCATTTTTGCAAAATAAAAATACAGAAAGAATGGTGCAAGCATATACACAAGAAATGCGCCAGAATGCAACAATTGAGTTGAGATAATGGAAAGCTTAAGACAAACAGTAGACAGGCATAACTTGATGGCAAAAAAAGCCTTGGGGCAGAATTTTTTGCTTGATTCAAATGTTGTAGAAAAAATAATCAAGCTGTCTTTGGAAACTCAAAAAATGCAAAGCTTTGAAGGAGAAGATGTTTTTGAAATTGGCCCTGGTCCTGGTGGTTTGACAAGAGCAGTTTTGGCAGAAAATCCAGAGCATCTTAATGTTTATGAGATGGATGAACGTTGCATAAAGATTATGCAAGAGCTTAAAGAGTTTTATCCTCAATTAGAGATTAATTATCAAGATGCCTTAAAGGTTGATTGGCAAAATAAAAGAGGGCATATTGTTAGTAATTTGCCATATAATATTTCTGTTCCTTTGTTGATGGGATGGCTTAAGAATATTAATAATTATAAAAGTCTTACTTTGATGTTTCAAAAAGAGGTAGCTGATAGAATTATGGCAGATATTAATTGCAAGGATTATGGCAGAGTTTCTGTTATATCTCAGTTGCAATGCAAAATTGTTAGATTGATGGATCTTAATCCCCAGTGTTTTACTCCTGCTCCAAAAATTTGGTCTAGTGTTTTGTTGTTTTTGCCAAAGGAAACAACTTTGTTAGAAAATGAACTTTGTGAAATTGAAAAATTGACATCAATGGCTTTTGGCCAAAGAAGAAAAATGATAAGACAAAGTCTTAAATCTTATCCAGATATTGAACAAAAATTGCAAAGCTTGGGGATTGATAATACGCTAAGAGCTGAAAACTTGAGCCCTATGCAATATTTGAGCTTAAGTAAAAAATAAGTCACCTGCAAAAACTTTTTTTATTTGAGTTTCTGTTTTTATTGATATAAAGCCTGATTTGTCAACATTAAGCAAAGTTCCGCTTATGTCGTTTATTTTACAAGGTTTGCCGATGCCATATAATAACGATTTGTATTTGTTAAACAGGTTTTTATCATTTATATTATTTTTTAAGTTTGTTATAATCTCTTTTAATAATGATAGGGGCTGTGCTGTTATACCTTCATCTTTTAATGATGTGGCGGGATAAATTAATCCATTTATATTTGGAGTGTATGCAACATTTAAGACAACTCCTATAACATAAAAATCATCACAGCCTTTTTCTATTAATATGCCGCATACTTTTTTATTATTAATTAAGATGTCATTGGGCCATTTTATTTGCCCTGCTTTTATTGCGTCTGTAATTGCAACAGAAATACCCATTACAAGAGCAAATATTTGTGAGATATCTGCCTTGATGACAATTGATGCCAAGAGGTTGCCTTCAATTGATTCCCAGCGCCTATCAAATCTTCCGCGACCTTTTGTTTGCTTGTTTGCAATAATGGCGCATTCTTGTTTTTTTTGCAGAGCCAAATCTTGCGTGCTTTCTAATGTGTCAAACTTTATGATTTGCATTATAATTTATTTATTACCTCTTTTATGTATTCTGCAATGAATGTTGGATGTATGATGCTTGTGAACATAAATACCATATTTAAGAGTAAAACTGCATATACTCCAAAATCAACACGATCGTATTTTTTTTGTGTCTCTGGCAAAAAATAAAATGATTTTATAATATTTAAGTATGCATATATCAAAATCATTAATGCAATAACTATGATTGCAACGCTTGCAAACTGAGAGTTTGTTATAAAAAAGTTTATGGCAGATATTCTGGCATTAAACCCAATGATTGGAGGAAACCCTGCCAAAGAGATTAAAAATATCATTAGGCAACCAATAACAAAAGGATTATAGTGCGCAACACCGTTTAATTGATTTATGTTTTTTTGATATATGCCGTTTTGTTTGATGCCAAAAAAACAACAAAATATGCCAAATAAAGAAATTGTATATATTATTAAGTATGCAAATGAGGCAAACAAAGCATCTTTTGAAAAAGTTGCCAGAAGCATAATTACTAAACCTACATGAAAAACAGAGCTATATGCTAATATTTTTCTGATGTTGGTTTGAATTGTTGCATATATTGCGCCAACAAAGAGGCTTATGATGCCCAAGTATTCTAAGATGGGGGTTGTAATTGATCTGTATTCCACATATGTATCTCTTAATAGTATATGAAATATTAAAAGACTACCAAGCGT
>CAYJOO010000102.1:0-3297 GCA_964371845.1 uncultured Azospirillaceae bacterium
CATCTTTATACACTTCAGAAGCGCAAGAAGAACAGGCTCAAGCACAATTAAGAAGCGATGGCCAAACATATTGGAATATCGGCTCTTTTGTGATAAAAGATTTATTAATAAACCCAGAAAAGTGGAATGCACAAATTAAGGCTCCACAAGAGGTTTGGCCAGACAATAAAATGTTCTATGCCCAATACATCACCAATAAAAATGAAAATATCAAAAGTTTCTTAACTTCTGTGTCGTTGGATGCCGTTACAAAAAGGGTGTCTGATTTAATCAACAAAGACAAACAAGATTATGACACAAAAGAAATAAACAAAGCTCAAGCAGAGATCAAAGAGCAAAACAAAACCGTTCACAGCGATGGAAGAATAACTTATGATAATGCAAAAATCACAAGCCAATTAAGACAAAAAACACAAGAAATAAAAGAATATAGCAGCACAAAAGCAAAAAGTGCATACAACAATTTTACAGACGCCATAAAGGACTTTGATGCTTCAGGCAAGATTGTAGAAATTATCAATAAATACAATCAAGAACTGGAAGAAAAAGATTATAAAGAGTTCACACTAGAAAATCACGATGACTTTGTAAAAACACACAAAGATATGTTCAATGAGCTCAAATCATCTGTTGAAGATTTTGATGTTTCTGCAATTGATGGGTCTGTTTTGGTAACCATAAACTTGGTTGAAGAACTGTGGTTGGCATCATCTATAGCAACATCAGATTATAACACCGTAGATGACCAATATTTTGTTGGCAAAAATCCATCAAAAAAAGATTTCAAAGCCCCAAAAGCTTTGCCACAAACCTTGTTTATCAACCCAAGAGAAATAATTTATTTTGATGATATAGACTGGGTCAACGCTGGCGGAAAAAACAACGTAACAAAGCAAAAGTTCTTAAACTATGGTGGCTATGTTCCAACAATCTGGGAGTTGCTATTACAAGATGAAGTCTTTGTTGAAACAGATTTTGACCTCAACGCCGCTCTTCAAAAACAAGAGTACACAAACAATTCAGATAAAGAATTTTATCGAGGTGGCAGATACCCTTGTATTTTAGAAGGTAAAGTTGTTGATATTGCTACAAACATCCCAAACAATGTTTCAAACGCAACTGTAAGTTATACTGCTTTTCCAGCTGGTAGTGAATATATAGCAAAATATCCGGCTTGTATTTATGAAGAAAAATTTGATATTGATCTTGCAACCGGATTAAATGGCACAGCCTTTCCATATGTTATCGTAACGCCCAAAGGCAGAGTTGCAGTTGAGCTTGTGATGTTTGACAATCATTTAACACAAAGACCTGCAATGTTGTCAACTTTCTTAAGTTCTTCAACAGATTTCTTGCAAACAACAGATCAAATATATGCCAATATTGATAAAGAAAGAAATGATACAACAAACACAGAAAAACAAGATGACTTTCATAGAACAATGTTTGGCAGAATGCCATTTGCAACCAATCAAATTGGCGATTTTTTAAGAGTGGCTGATGTAGAAACAGGGATCAGAAAAAATGTTGATGAACTCTCCGCACAAATAGAAATCATTAAATGGGGAGAAAAAAACGCAGATGGCACTCAAAAAACTCAAGGACTATATGATAAATTAAGCGCTTTAGGTTTCCCAATCGCAGAGGGTAGTGATATTGACCTCTCAGATGATCAGACATATTCAGATGTAATGTCTTTGCTTAATAATGCCAAAGATTATCATGTTTCATCAGCAACTTTGCAATTAACAGATATTGTAGATGATGACAATGAAGTTGCAGCACAAAGAAAAGAAGATTACAACCTCGTTGTTGAGGCAATAAAAAGAGACCGCAATGAGCTTATCCCACTTGGTATGACACCAATATCTTTGGATGAACTAGATGAGCGCCTTTTGCAAGAAAGCGTCAACCAAGAGGCATATGGCACATATCAAATTGAATCTGATGAAGCTATGGAAAACGCAATAAATGATTTTCCAAGTCCATATTGTGCAGCTTATTAAAAAGGTAAAATAAATGAACGATAGTATTCAAACAACATCAAAACCAGCGATAGAAAACAAAAGTCAAAATGCAGATGAGAATATGTTTTTAACAACGCTAGAAAAAGAAAAAGAGACAAAGAAACTAACATATTATGTATGGCTTTCAAGATTGTGCATATTTCTATCAGTTTCATCTTTGATTGTGCTTATGAGTTTTTCTTTGTCTTTATTTAAGATTTCACCTCAGGTTTTTGTTGAGCCTTTTATGATTATATCTCAAGATAATACAGAAGACATCGTCAGGGCAGAAGCAATGATATATGATATGGCCTCAAAAGATAAGATATTAGAAATTTATATGCGCCAATATATCATCTTAAGAAACACCATAATTCCAGACGAGGTAGAAATGCAAACAAGATGGTATCCTGGTGGCATGATCCATTTTTACTCAGATGATCCCATTTTTGCAGAATTTAGCACAGAGGTCAACAAAACAATCAGTCAGTCATTGCGCTCAAAAGTGTCGCAAAGTGTGGTTATAGATACCATTGGCAAAGTTGGTGGTGACAAAAGCCCAATTTGGAAAGCAACATTCAGAACCTTTGAGTTAAGCCCAGGAGCCATAGATTCAAAAACAGGCGCAATGAAGCTTACCACAAAGTATTGGACAGCATCAATAAGTGCAAATTTTTATACCAACAGAACATTCTTAGGCCGCCGTTTAATGAATCCTCTCGGTTTTACTGTAATTGACTACTCTCAAGCACAAGTAAATGTGTTTTAATACTTGCAATTAAAATAAATATCGTCTAAATTCTCTATCACGGAGAATAAAAATGATAACAGTAAATGAATTTAGAAAACTATATTTAGATTTTTTCAAAAGCAAGAATCACGCAATTATACATTCTGCACCTCTAGTGCCTGAAAATGATCCAAGCGTTTTGTTTACAATGGCTGGGATGTTTCCTTTGGTGCCATATTTATCTGGGCAAAAGCACCCAGCAGGCAATCGCCTTGCTAGTGCTCAAAAGTGCATTAGAACAGGTGACATTGACGATGTTGGAGATGCAACACACTTAACATTTTTTGAAATGTTGGGCAACTGGTCATTAGGTGATTACTTCAAAGAAGAATCAATCTCAATGAGTTATGAGTTTTTAACAAAGCAATTAAAATTGGATCCAAAAGCTTTAGCCGTTACTTGTTTTGAAGGGGATGCAGACGCTCCTCGTGATGAAGAATCTGCAAGCATCTGGCGTGCTCAAGGAATGCAAGATGATCAAATCTTTTTTTATGGCAAAGA
>CAYJOO010000103.1:0-3276 GCA_964371845.1 uncultured Azospirillaceae bacterium
AGATGAAGTTTCAACTTTCTTAAAAATGCCTTCAATGGATACTCAAAAATGTCTGCTTTTTTTAAGCAACTTAAGCAAAGATGCTGCATCAAAAAACCACGTCATTGACCTTAATGATTATTCAAACAAAATCAAACAAAACATGAAAAAACTGCACTCTCTTGGAATGGATTACAAAACATTTATAGACATGGTTATAACAAAACCCTCAATATTAAACTCCAATCCACAAACATTATACAACAATACCAATACCATAAAGCAAAAATTAAAAGAATATGACATAAAAGATAATGAGATTATCAAAGCACTCAAAAGACAACCCTCATTATTAACCAGAAAACCACAAACAATTTTTGAAAACATAAACAAAACCATTAATGAATATAAAGGTTGCAAAAGCTTTAACCCACAAAGGTTAATAAAAGCGGCCATCAGACAACCGTCATTATTCACACTCTCGCATGAAACCTTAAAAAACAACATTCAAACCGTAGCAAATAATTTTGCAAACAACGGCTTGGATATGAACACTTACATAGATTCAGCCTTAAAATATCCATACTTGTTTTATGCATCCCCACAAACCATCACAAGCAAAATTACTGATGTTGTTGATGCAATGCACTCCAAAGGCTTAACTACAGAGCAATACTTAAGAATTTGCACCAAGCAACCCTCAATACTGGGCAGCAAAGCAAAAACAATCATAGAGCACTTTCAAATCATTCATCAAATACATCAAGAAGCCCCCAAAAAACCAGTTGGGAAAACCGTTTTTGACATTATAGAAGACAGACCAATGTCACTTGGTTTCTCTAGCCAAACTCTGCTTAAATTGCAACAAAAAAACAAAGCAGAAAAAAACACACAAGACAAGATGCTAACAACAATATTAAAAGATGCAAAAAGCGCTCATCTCTCATAATATATTTATTGTTTATTAATAAATGCATGTTATTGTATCTTCTATGAATACGATATCAAAAATAGTCAGAAACCGCCAAAGTTCATTTTTTTGGCTCATGCAATTTCTGCCAAAGGCACAAAGAGTTGGTGCATACACCATTTTTGCCTTCAATAGCCATATAGAAAAAGAAATCGTCAAAAGCTCAATGCCAAAAGCACAAAAGGTTGAGATGTTGGCGGCATGGCAGTAAGAAATTGACAATATATTCGACCCCATCAAAGTTCCTCAAACCGACATTGGCAGAAAAATATATAAAAACTGCATGCGTTTTGGCTTAAAAAAAGAAATGTTTGAAAAAATCATCACAGCATATGAAGAAAGCATTGTTGAGCCGTTTTTCAACCCGACTATTGCAGAATATACAAATTATGTGCAAAACGTATATGGAGCCAGAATACAAATGGGCTTAAAAATATTTTCACAAGATGACAAAAAACTCTCCAACCTAATGGCAGAGTTTATCCACCCAGTAGTTGCTCTTGAAAATATGAAGGAAGACTGCCAAATGGGTTTCATCTATATTCCAAAAGAATTCTTAAACAAAGCACAAATTCAACAAAGCACCCCCCAAGAAGTTTTAACAAATCCCAAACTTGCTGATGCAAGAACACAAATGTTAGAGCTATGCTACCAAAACTTAAACAAACTTGAGGCTTATTACCCCAATACACACAAAAAAAACCTCAAAATTATAAAAGGCTTTGTAAATATATATAAACAATATCTAGAAATCATGAAAAAACGTGGCATGCAAGTAATCTCTCCAAAGCCAATGGTTTCAAACATCACAAAAATGAAAATAATCTTAAAAAGCATGTTAGGCAAATAATATGGAAGTCACAATCTTAAAAAACGGTGCAAAAATCATCTCAGAAAAAAGAGAACACACACAATCAGTTTCTGCTGGAGTATATATCCACACAGGCTCTTCTTTTGAAACTCAAGAGCAAAATGGCATATCTCACTTCTTAGAGCATATGTTCTTTAAGGGCACACCCAAAAGAACCTCTCTTCAAATATCTGAAGAGATTGAAAACGTTGGTGGACAACTCAACGCCTATACCGGAAGAGAATTTACAGCATATTATGCCAAAGTCTTAAAAGAGCACACGGTGCTTGCTATAGACATCATTATGGATATGCTACAAAATTCAACCTTTGATCAGCAAGAGCTTGTCAAAGAAAGAGAGGTTGTTGTTCAAGAAATCAAACAAGGTTTTGATGATCCAACAGACATTATTTTTGACTACCTCCAAAAAACAGCTTTTCCAGACAACGCCTTGGGCAGACCTATTGCAGGTATTGAAGAAAACCTATACAACTTTGACAAACCAGCACTGCAATCATATATCAAAAACAATTATTCATTAGAAAACATGGTGTTTGCTGCAGTTGGCAACATTGAGCATCAAGACTTTGTAAAAATGATTGAGGACCGCTGCAAAAGCTTTCAATCAAAAAACAACTTTATAATAGAAGAGCCCACCTACAAAGGCGGCATAAAGGTTGAGAAAAGAGACATCAAGCAAACTCATCTATGCCTTGGCTTTAAGGGTTTTGGCTACCACGATGACAAATATTATGCCGCATTATTAATGTCATCTATTTTTGGTGGTGCCATGAGCTCAAGATTATTTGTAGAAATAAGAGAAAACCTTGGCTTGGCATATTCTGTATACAGTTACTCCACCTCATTTAAAACCACAGGATTATTTGGCATCTATGCAGGCACAACAAAAAAAGAAGTTGCACAACTAATGCCAACAATTATCACAGAAATCAAAAAAATGTGCCAAGAAGAGGTTACAGACATTGAGCTTGAAAGAGCAAAAAATCAACTAAAAGCCAATATGTTAATGGCGCTTGAAAGCTCATCTTCTTCACTAGAGATATTTGCCAGACAATATTCTATATTTGGCCGCCGCATTCCAGTAGCAGAAATGGTAGAAAAAATAGAAAACGTAACAAAAAAACAAATAATGGAAGTATCAAAACAAATATTTACAACAAATCCAACATACGTCCTATTAGGTGACATCGGCAAATATATGGATTATGAAGACTTAATAAAGGAGATCAAAAATGTCTAGAGCAGAAGATATTTTTCAAAAACTTATATATTTTGGAGAAGATGCACTTGATGAATTTATTATGAACTTTCAAACAGAAGAGCTCTTCTTAGACTTCAAGCAAGCAGCTTCTCAATTTGGCAAAAACAACGTATCAATGCACAGAGATGACAGAAAAAACCTTGGCAAAGCAATATCTGGCTTTGGCAACTCAGAAGGCGGAGTTATTGTTTGGGG
>CAYJOO010000104.1:0-3215 GCA_964371845.1 uncultured Azospirillaceae bacterium
CTACTGATTTGTAATCAGTGGGTCGGGAGTTCGAGTCTCTCAATCGGCACCACTTTCTTAAATGCTCCCTTATGGGAGCTTTTTTTGTATCCATTTCAAAGGGGGCTTAAACCCCACATTCTGCGGGAGTTCGGCTATATAGCGGTGGTTTAGAATTCTAAGCAATATTTTTTATTTTTCAAAAAAATCTCTCCATATCCTCTTTTTCTCTCCAAAGCAGTGGAGCCAACTTTTTGTATTATGTTATTGATTTTTAATGATTTTGCCTTTTGGAGTTTGTGGCGGTTTCTAATGGGGTTCATTAGAAACATAAAATTTTTTTTATCAAAAGCGTAACACTACGCAATTTCAAACGTAATTCCTAATATAAACACTGTGAAATAGGAATAAGAAATATGAAAAACACACAAAAACCATCATTTTCTCAGGCTGCTGAGCTGTTGGCCAAGGCTTACTATCGCTGTCATATTTTATATGAAAAACCCAACAAAGAACTGGACTTTAAGCAATTTACAAGCGTTACTGCAAGCACAAAAGAGAGGAAATCCAAGGGAGAGAGACATGAATGATTTAGCTTGTTTTATTGCAGATTTAGAAAATGCCACAATTCCTGAATTAAAGAAAGTGTGGGAAGAATATTTTAAGACAACACCAGAGCAGAACTCAAAGCCTTTCTTAATAAGAAGAATTGCTTATAGAGTGCAAGAAATTAAGTATGGAGGCTTAAAGCCTAGCATCTTAAATGAGCTTAAACGTGATTGCGGAAAAATTATAAAAGAAAACAAACTTAGGACACCTGAGCAGTCTTTAAGACCTGGGGTAGTTTTGACTAAGGTATATAAGGGAGTTGAGTTTAGGGTAAAAGTTGCAACTAATGGCTTTGAGCTTAATGGAATGATTTATAACAGCTTAACACAAGTTGCAAAGGTTATTAGTGGCTCAAAAACGTCTGGTCCTTTATTTTTTGGATTGAAAGGAAAATAAAATGCAAAAGATAAGATGTGCAATATACACAAGAAAATCAACTGATGAAGGCTTGGATATGGAGTTAAATACTTTAGATGTTCAAAGAGAAGCCGCAGAAAACTATATAAGGTCGCAAGCTCATGAAGGCTGGGTAATCCTTCCAGAGCGTTATGATGATGGTGGGTTTAGTGGTGGCAATATGCAAAGACCTGCTTTTCAAAAGCTTATGAGCGATATAGAAGAAGGTTTTGTTGATATGATTGTTGTTTATAAAATAGATAGACTTACAAGATCATTAAACGATTTTTCAAAGATGATGGATGTTTTAGACAAGCACGAGGCTTCTTTTGTTTCTGTAACTCAACAATTTAATACATCAACATCTATGGGACGACTTACATTAAATATGCTTCTGTCTTTTGCACAATTTGAAAGAGAGGTAGGAGCAGAAAGAACCAGAGATAAAATAGCTTCATCAAAAATGAAGGGAATGTGGATGGGCGGATGTGTGCCACTCGGATACGATAACGTTAATAAAAAACTAATAATAAATGATGATGAAGCAAAAATAGTAAAGCTAATATTTAAGAAATATATAGAGTTTAAGTCATATGCAATGGTTGCAGCCTACTTAAATAAAAGAGGATTTAGGTGCAAACAATGGATTTCAAACACAGGAAAAGAGCATGGAGGGCGGGTGTTTGATAGGGTTGTAATATACAAACACTTAAAAAATACAATTTATATTGGCAAAATTACTCATAAAAAGAAAGAATATGAAGGTCAGCATGAAGCAATAATAGATATGGATTTATGGAACCAAGTCAGAAAAATATTAAAAAAGCCAACCTTAGAACGCAAGCTCGTATATCAAGAAGAAGATGCAGGCCCATTATTAAAAGGGTTACTTAGGTGTGGATGCTGTAATCAAATAATGGTGCATTCAACAACAAAGAAGACCAAATCTAAAGGATATCGTTATTATGTCTCAAACGAGGCAGTAAAGAAAGGATTTGCAAGTTGTAAGGTAAAATCAGTTCCTGCTCAAGAGATTGAAGACTTGGCCATAGAAGAGGTTAAGAAGATACTTCAATCGCCAGAGGTAATTAAACAAACATATGAAGAGCTTAAACTTCTTAAGAAAAGTGCTGATGAAGAATTGTTTTTTAGAAGAATGACTAACTTTGGTAATATATGGGAATATTTATATCCAGGAGAAGTCAAAAAAATTATAAGAAGTCTTATAAAAGAAATTATAATCAATGAGGAAAATATAAAAATCAAAATAAATATTGAGGGATTAACTACAAAGATGAAGGAGTATGATAATGCCAATATCCATTGATAAAGAAAACAAGCTCTTAATTATAGAGATTGATGCCACATTTAAGAACCATAAAGGAGTAAAAAAGATAATAGGTCTTAAGAATAAGGATAAAAACGTTGATAACACATTGCTCATAAACTTGCAAAAAGGTTTTAAGCTCCGTTCTGATATAGAAGAAAATAACATAACAATGAAAGAATACGCCTCTAAATATAACATTGATAAGAGTTCATTAGCAAAGCTTATAAACCTAACTTATCTTGCCCCAGAGATTATTGAGGCAATAGTAAAAGGCAAGCAGCCACTAAGCTTAAACATAAAAGATTTACAAACACAGAAGATACAAAATTCATGGGATGATCAAAAAAACTTATTTGGTTTTAATAATTTATAAATTAAAACAAAAAATAGCAAAAAAGAATAGACGATTCTAAAAATAGAATATAGCCTTTCGTTTTAATTACATAACGAAAGGATACTATCATGAATTTTAGTGATATAGATCAAGACGCAGTGAGAACTGCGTCTTTTTTAGCATACAAGCTAACCTACAGTAAGATATTTGAGTATTATGAGCGAGAAGACATAATGCAAGAGCTTATAATTGATTACTTGCTAAAAAAAGAAAAGTATGACCCATTACGAGGAGAATTAAAAACATTTATTAATGTGGTAATGGTCAACAAGGCAAAAGATCTTGCCGCCATAAAGAAGAAACATAATAGATTGTTTTTTTCTAGCATTGAAGACATAAAAGACTTTGACATTCAATACCACGTTGATCCCTGCAATGAAGAAGTTGAAAATACTTTTGATGCAGCAAACATATTAGGCTTTCTCTCAGATGAAGAGAAAGCCTTTTGTTTATCTATAATGAAAGGATTAAGTGTAAGACAAGTTTGCAAAGAATTTAACATAACAC
>CAYJOO010000105.1:0-2044 GCA_964371845.1 uncultured Azospirillaceae bacterium
GTTCTCAATTGCCATAAATAACCTTTTTTTTGCTTCATTGTTGCTCATGGCTTTTGCTATTTCTCTTTGAAAAACATCAAAGTCACTATTGCAAACCTTTTCAAATAATATATATATTTTTGAGCCATATATGCCCAAAAGGTCAAGAGCTAACAAGGTTGCAAGTGGCAGAATATCTCCATGCTTATTAGTATCTTTATTATACTCAAACAACGCACACATAACATTTATTGCACCAGGGTTTCCGTCTGATATCTCTACAATAATGTCAACAAGTTTCATATTACTTTTAATCTTTGCCATAATTTCAGTTTTTAAGTTAATAATAATTACATTTATCTAAAGGCTATCTCATTTTACAAAAAAAACAAGTAATTTCTTTACTTAACAATTTTTATGGTTAATAATAAATCTATTATTTAAGTAGGAGAAGTTTTATGTCTAACTGTGTTTTTTGCGATATTTGCTCAAATCAAATTGATGCAAAAATTGTTTATAATGATAATAATGTTACTTGTTTTCTACCAAGAAAAATGGAAGTTTATGGTCACTTATTAGTTGTTCCAAATAAACACTATGAAAATATTTTTGACATATCTGAAATTGAATTAAATAAAATATTTTCGTTTGTTAAGGTGCTAAGCCAAGACTTAAAGGATAAATTAGGGGCGACAGGGATTAATATTTTACACGCCAGTGGCTCTGACGCTGGGCAATCTGTTGGCCATTTTCATATTCATATTTTCCCAAGATTTGAAGGTGATAAAATAGATGCATGGCCAAAGATTGATAAAAAAGAGTTTAATGTAGATGAAGTATATAGAAAATTAATCCAAATATAAATTCATTCTTTGCTCTAGTGGCTTAAAACCTAGCTTTTCATAAAACTTATAAGCTTTTTTGTTATCATTAAATACTCCTAGCTTGATTTCTTTTATTGAGTTTTGCTTGCAGTATTCAAAAACCTCATCCATCAAAATTTTACCAATGCCTGACTTTTGTTCTGCCTCAATTACACACAGATTCTCAATAGAAACAACACGCTCAGACTCAAGATGTGGCGAATCCTTGTCTGTTGCCAAAACAAGTCCTATAATCTCACTTTGTTTTTCTGCAACTAGTGCTATGATTTTATCATTTTTCAATGACTCTAAAAATGGTTGTTTTTCAAACTCATCATTTTGTGTGCTAAAGTATCCACCCAAAATGTCTCTATGATAATCTCTAATAAATCTGCAAATTTTTAATACTTGATTCAAATCTCTTTCTTCAAATTTTCTAATTTTCATTTTTTTCATTCTTTATTTTTGCAAAAACGTTAATGTCTAAAAATTTATCTAAATATTTAGAATATCCGCCGGCTTTTTGCGTGCCCTCAAACTGGTAGCCCAAGCGCTCACCAATGTTTTTTGATTTTGTGTTGCCAACCGCGTTTCTTATAACCAAACGTTTTACGCCAAGAGCAAAAAACTCATCTTCAATCAGTTTAACAGCCTCTTGCATATAGCCTTTTGAGATTGCGTCTTTGCCCAACCAAAAGCCAATTTCAAAATGCATGTCTTGTGTTGCACCTCTTTTGGCTGCACCAATTCCTCCAATCATTTTGTTGCTTTCTTTTTCATAAATTCTATATTCAAATTTTCTTTTGCTATCCCATTCACTATTTAAACTAAAAAGATAATTGTAACTATCTTCAGCAGATTTAGTAATATCTGTTAATGCAAAATCTAACCATGGCAAGATATGATCTCTGCTACTATCCACAAGATTATAAAGCTCTTGCGCCACTGCAAATGTAACGTTTGGTTTTTGTAATTTTATTCTATTGCCTTCTAATATTTCTTTTGGTTCCATTTTTTTATTCCTTTTTATTCTAAAATTTTTGCTATCATATATTCGCTGTGCCATTCATTGTTGATGAATGCGTTGTTTCTTTGCATGCCCTCTATTTCATACCCACACTTTAGATATAAGGCAATACCTTTAATGTTTTTCGTTCTAACCGCTCCCTCAATTCTTTTGAGCTTATTTTCTATTGCCCAAG
>CAYJOO010000105.1:2054-3047 GCA_964371845.1 uncultured Azospirillaceae bacterium
TTCATATTTATCGCCATTATCCCATGCTCTGTTTGCATCAACAATAAAAGCATAGGTGTCTTCTGGCGTTTTTGTTATCGTTGGCATTGCCCAATCTAACCAAGGCAAAATATGCTCTCTGCTATTATCTACAAGATTATAAAATTCTTGAGCAAATGCGAAAGTTTGCGTTGGTCTTATTAAATTTATTCTATTACCTTCTAATATTTCTTTTGGATTCATTATTTTATTCCTTTCACTCCAATATCTTTGCTATCATATATTCGTTGTGCCATTCATTGTTGATGAATGCGTTGTTTTTTTGCATGCCTTCTATTTCAAAACCGCATTTTAAATATAAGGCAATGCCTTTAACATTTTGGGTTCTGACCGCTCCCTCAATTCTTTTGAGCTTATTTTCTATTGCCCAATCATCTAAGAGACACATTAAATATCGCCCTAATCCTTGGCCTTGATATTCATCAAGCATGTGAATGCCAAAAGAGGCAGTATATTTGAGCCATGGGTGATTTGGTTTGGATATACCTGCAGAAACTAGTCCAACCACTTTGTCATCATCAACTGCAATTTGAATCCACGCATTTTTAATGCCTTTTATAAAAGCATCTTTTTCTTTGCGTGGCTGCCCTACATATTGGTTGGTAAAAATTGTTTGAGTTGCAAGTTTTTCAACATAGTCTTGCACTGCTTCATAGTCCTGTTGGTCAATTGGTCTGATTTCTAGCTCTTTACCGTTTTTAAGTTTGTATTTGTTTATCATTATAAAATCCTTATTAAAATTAAAAAAAAGCAAGCATTTTGTTTTGCTTGTCCCTTAAAGTGCTAATGCTTGGCTAGAAAATTTTATAATTTATATGAAACACTTTAAGGGTATGTATGGCAAAGAGGTGCATAATCCGTTGTTTGCACTAAATACTTTGATACCATTAAAATGTCTTTTTTATTAATCATATAAAAAGTTTAGCTTTCAAATTTTTAGTTGTCAATAAAAAA
>CAYJOO010000106.1:0-3005 GCA_964371845.1 uncultured Azospirillaceae bacterium
TGTCATGATATATGTAATTTCATGATAGTCTGGGTGAATACCTTTTTTCATTATACTTCTCCAATTTTTCAAAATTTTGCCTACTTATATACTAGCAAATTTTATTTGGCAAGTACTATTTTTAAAAAAAAGTAAAAAAAACCGCCTACAAAATATGTAGACGGTGTTATATTATTTATATGTTATTTTTTTGCCTTGCCCATGGCATCGTAGATATCACTGATGCTCATTTGTGGCATTACCGCAAACTCTTGTCCATCAAAACATGCTTTGATGGTTGAGTTGCTCTGTCTTGCAATGGTTCTTGCGTTTCTGGCAACAACAACTTTTGAAGTGCCAGACTGGAATGTAATATTCTTCATTTTTTTATAATTTTATGAGCGCAACCTTTGTGCTCGGTTAATACTCTCTGCAAGTTTGAATATTTTGGCACTTGCATTGTCTCGCCAAAAACCTGAAAGTGTCCTTATCTTCCAGATAATATCTTTGGTTTTTATCTTGCAGAGCCTTTCAGCCATTAAGATGTTATCCTCAGATAATTCGCCATTTTTGTTGCAAACTCGTATTACAGAATTTGCCCATATGGTGGCGAGCTCTAAACGAGAATTTTTATTTATTGCATCATTCCATGTAGCTTCTACTTGAAATGCAAATTTTTTGTTGTTTTCCACTGCTTGTCTTTTGTTTGATTAATAATCTTAATATCGTCTAAAAGTGTATTGCATTATTATTAATATAGCAAGATGTTTTTCATAATAGATTGTTTTTTTTATTTTAACTTAAGCATTATATAAAAAAAATCACTTGCTATGAAAGCAAGTGATAAGTGGTTTTTTTTGAGTGCCTAGATAGCTTTGTTCTATATGCTTTTGCGCATAATCGATAAGCATCTTTGACCTCATAGTTTGGGTAGACCACAAATGTTACCGGCAAGTATGCAATAAAGCAATTTACTTTTACGGCAACATCTTCTTGTTTTGCCACTTTTATGGCCTCCCACATTATTGTTACCTGAAAAGTCAACAGTGGGAATGTAATATTCTTCATTTTTAGTTTTATTTATTAATAATTTTTTGATTTTGTTTATTTGTTGCCAATTTTGGTTTTGCCCATCATATATGGTTGCAACTTTGTTGGAATATTTATGCTGCCGTCAGCGTTTTGGTGGTTTTCCATAAACACACCCAAAATTCTTGGGGTTGCAATACCTGTATTATTTAATGTATGAGCAAATTTTACTTTGCCATCATCATTGGCACGATATCTTAAGTTGGTTCTTCTTGCCTGCCATTCTGTGATGTTTGAGCAAGAATGTGTTTCTCTATATACGCCTTGAGAAGGTGTCCATGCCTCAATATCATATTGGCGGAATTTTGGCGCACCCATGTCACCTGTACAAATGTCCAACACTTGATAAGGTAGCTCAAGGTCTGATACAACTTCTTCTGACAAGCTCAAAAGTTTTTTGTGCCATTTTTGAGATTCTTCTATATCATTTTTGCAAATTACAAATTGCTCAGTTTTCATAAATTGGTGCACACGGGTCAAACCACGTGTGTCTTTGCCTGCGGCCCCTGCCTCACGTCTAAAACATGGAGAAAAGCCTGCGTATAGAATCGGCAAATCATTTTCTGATAAAATTTCATCGGCATGAAGAGAGTTTAAGACAAGCTCAGCTGTGCCTGATAAATAAATATCATCTGCTGGCATGTGGTATATTTCATCTTGAGAAAATGGCAAATATCCCATGCCGTATAACGCTTTTTCTTTTGAAATTGATGGCACGTTTATAATCTTGAAGCCGTTGTCTGCCAATTTATCTAACACAAAAAGGTGCAATGCTAGCTCCAATCTTGCGAGCTCCCCTGTTATGGCATAGGTTCTTGAGCCACAAACTTTTGCAATGCGCTCCATCTCTGACCAGCCGTTTTTTTCCATAAGATCAACATGATCTAATGGCTCAAAGTCAAACTTTGTTGGTTCTCCAACTTTTTTGATAACAACATTCTCATCTTCATCTTTGCCTTGTGGGGCATCTTTTGAAGGAAGGTTTGGCATGCGTGCCATCATAAGATCAAATTCTTTTTGTAGTTTAATTAATTCTTCTTCTTGGGCCTTAAACGCTTCGCCAACTTCTTTTGACTTGGCAATAATTGCAGGTCTGTCTTCATTATTTGCTGTTTTTATAGAGTTTGATAATGCGTTTTTTTCTTGAGCTAATTCTTGAGAGGATGTTTTTATTTTGTTGATTTGTAAGTGTTTTTCGATCATTTTGTTTATGTCTAATGTAACGCCTTTTGCAGCCAGGCCATTTAAGACTTCTTCTTTATTTTCCATTATATATTTTATATCTAACATTTTTGTAAATCCTCTATTGCTTTTTTTTACAACTTAATTTAGATTATATTGAAAATAAAAACAAGGAAAAAGTTATGAATAATGAAAAAAGAGTATTAACAGGTATTCAAGCCAGTGGAGATTTGCATATTGGCAACTATTTTGGCGCAATAAAACCAGCTATTGAATTGGGCAAGAATGCAAAAAAACATCATATGTTTATTGCTGATTATCATGCTCTAAATTCTACAAAGGACAGAGCAAGACTAGGTCAAGCAGTTAAAGAAATTGCCTCTGTTTATTTGGCAGCAGGGTTGGACCCTCATCATTCTGTTTTATATAAGCAATCTGACGTGCCAGAGATTTTTGAAATTTCATCAATACTTTCTAACTTTACGCCAAAAGGATTTATGAACAAAGCACATTCATATAAAGCAAAGGTTGATAAAAATTTGGAGGCTGGTTTGCCCCAAGATGATGGTATTAATATGGGGCTTTATGTTTATCCTATTTTAATGGCGGCAGATATTCTGACTTTTGATGCTGAGATTATCCCTGTTGGAAAAGACCAAATTCAACACGTTGAGATTGCAAGAGATATCGCAGGTGCGGTTAATGCAATTTATGGCGAAGATACGCTTGTTTTGCCTCAATATGCGGTTAAAGAT
>CAYJOO010000107.1:0-2968 GCA_964371845.1 uncultured Azospirillaceae bacterium
AATATGGCAAAAGCATATGCGGTCAACTTTGACAGCACTGGTGAGCCAGAACTTGCTTTTATTACCAACCCAACTTCAACAACTGATTATCTTGCTTTTCAGGGCTCAACTTGGTTGAATATGTCATTGCAAGCAAACAACAGAGACGCAGACGGCAATATTGACTCATCTCAACAGTTCTTTGGTTGGCATGCTTTGATGGGCTTTATATATAACGCAGGCGATTATGAGGAATATATAAAAGCCAAGTTTGGCAACGATACTTGGAATGATTTGCGAACAAAATGTAGTGGCAATATCGACGAATGTATTATTTGGAACTTGTTGCCAACATATTCTCAAGAGCTAGCCAGCTTTACAACCACATATTGTTATTTTGATAGAATGAACTTCTATAGTCACTATATTGACAGGCATTACGATCAAATGACCAACTTCCGGGCAAGCCCTGGTGATCCTCAGTACAGAGGTTCAGCAGAAGACCCCGGAGCTGCATATCAATCATATATAAAATATCTTAATGATCCAAATCTTGAGTTCACAGACGAGTGGTAGTCACATCCCCCTCCTTAAAATATTAAGGAGGGGATTTTTTTTGCATAAAAAAATACTTGAATATTTTAATTTAATCACTATTATAAATACAAATAAACAATATCTGACCGCATCACAAAAGCTTGCGGCAGTATTTTTTTACACTTTAAAAAGGAACAAAACAATGGATAAATTTCATTTGACACTAGATGGCTTTAATATGTTAGAACAAGAGCTCAAAAACTTAAAATTTGTAGAAAGACCAAATATTATTGAGGCAATCGCAGAGGCAAGAGCACATGGTGACCTCTCAGAAAATGCTGAATATTCTGCTGCAAAAGAAAAACAAAGCTTTATAGAGGGCAGAATAAAAGAGCTTGAGGCCGTAACCTCAAGAGCAGAAGTTATTGACCCAAAAAAAATTGCTTGCGACACAGTCAGATTTGGCGCTCGTGTAAACGTTGTTGATGTTGACACAGATCAAGAGGCAACATATCAAATTGTTGGCGACTATGAGGCAGACATTACCTTAAACAAAATATCTTTATCATCACCTCTTGCAAAAGCCTTAATGGGCAAAGAACAAGGGGATGAAATCTCATACAAAGCTCCATCCGGCTTAAAAACATTTGAGATATTAGATATCGTATATTAAAAACACAGGCAAGCTGCAAACTGATTCAAAAAAGGCATTAACCTTTCTTTAACACATTGCAACTATATAAAAAACATGACGCAAATAACACAAGAGTTTATACACACAAAAGGCAAACCAGAAAAACTGGTTGTGTTTTTGCATGGCTATGAGCAAACAGCAGCTTTAATAAACAAGTTAATTCCTCCATTCTTGGATAATTTAGATAACTGCGTTGTTGCAATACCTGCATCACCACACGCTTGTGAAATTGCATCAAACAAATGCCAATGGTATTCAATGCAAGATTTTGATCCACACAATTTAAGAAAAACCTCAACAGATTTTAATGAGGTTATAAAGATATATGAAAAATCTCACTCAAGCATCAAGCCATCTTTTGATTCCATCCTTATATATATAGAAAAAAAATTAAAGGAATATAAAATAAAACCAAAGAATCTATATATCTGTGGGTTTTCTCAAGGAGCCACACTCAGTTTGTATACAGCATTAATGTTTAATGAAAAAATTGGCGGGGTTGTTAGTATTTCTGGCATGTTATCACCAGCAGAGGTTTTATTATATCATCACAAAAACTCTGCAGATGCAATCTTAATCCACGGCAAAAAAGACAGTTTTGTAAACTTTAGCGCACTTGAATATTCAAAAAAATATTTAGAAAAAATGGGCTGTGCTGTCAGCACATATGCAATGGATGATGCAGACCACTTTATAACTCAAGACGCTCTTTTTATTGCTTCTGGTTTTATAAATGCAAAAAAATAAAAAAAACTCTTGATTTATTATATTTTCCTTATATAAATACAACATTATATGTTTAGGGGTGTAGTTCAGCTGGTAGAGCGTCGGTCTCCAAAACCGAATGTCGCGGGTTCGATCCCTGCCGCCCCTGCCAATTTATAAAAAAAAGAGGAAAAATATGTCAAAAACAAGCCCAGTTCAATTTTTTAGACAAGTAAAGCAAGAAGTTAAAAAAGTTTCTTGGCCTGCAAAAAAAGAAGTTACGCAAACTAGCATTATGGTAATAGTACTAGTTGCAATTGCCTCAACCTTCTTTTTCTTTGTTGATCAAATTTTTAGTTGGGTTATGAAGTTAATTCTTGGAGTTTAATAAAATGTCTGCACGTTGGTATGTTGTTCATGTTCACTCAGGTAGTGAAAAAAAGGTTTCTGCTTCTATATTAGAACAAGCAGAGGCAAAAGGTTTGGGTGAAAAAATCGTTGAGATTATGGTGCCTACTGAAGAAGTTGTTGAAATTAAAAAAGGTCAAAAAGTATCTTCAGAAAGAAAGTTCTTCCCAGGATATATCTTGGTTAAGATGGAAATGAGTGATGAAGCATGGTCTTTGGTTAAAAACACTCATAAAGTAACAAACTTCTTAGGCAACAGAAACAAACCATTGCCAATCTCAGATAGAGAAGCACAAAAAATCATCTCTCAAGTTCAAGATGGTGTTGATAGACCACAAACTATTATTAGTTTTGAAATTGGTGAGCAAGTTAAAGTTGCTGACGGTCCATTTGCCTCATTTATAGGCATTGTTGAAGAAATAGACGCAGAAAAAACAAGATTAAAAGTTTCTGTATCAATCTTTGGTCGCGCAACGCCTGTTGATCTTGATTTTACACAGGTAGAAAGAGTATAATTTATAACTCAATATTAAAAACCACCCTTTTGGGTGGTTTTTTTATTTGACAAACAACTTGACAAACTTTTTGATTGATATAAGCTGATTATGTAAAATATTAATTACAAACTAAAAAAAAAGCATGGAA
>CAYJOO010000108.1:0-2937 GCA_964371845.1 uncultured Azospirillaceae bacterium
ACTGATTACAAATCAGTAGCTCTACCAACTGAGCTAAATCGGCATCAACAAAAAGGGTTATAAAACACAAAAATATAAATTGCAAGAACTTTTTTTACTTTTTTTATTTTTTTTTCAACAAACATTTCTTGAAACATTTTTATATCTGCTTATATAATTATTATGGTCTAAACTAATAAGGAGAACAAAATGAACAAGCTTGCTATCATCTCAATGGTGCTAATCGCCTCATCAACAGTTGCAAACGCGCAAGTGCCAAGCTCACACCGCGCAGTTAAAAATAGACACGCATATAATGAATGGCGCCAATCATTGGCCAAAGAAGAAACATTTACCAAAAATTATGCAGACTTCAAGCAAGGCCTAAAAAATAATTATGGCATATCATATACATTTGATGTTTCTCAATTTTTTCAAAGAACTTCTCCAAATGGGCAGCACACAGCAAGCCAAACATTTTATAATGCATCATTAAACTGGGATATTTTCAAATCTCAAAAATGGGGGCAGGGCTCAGTTCAGGCCGCTTTTAATGCTACCAGATATGGTGGATATGATGCCACTGAAATTGCCAATAATTCAGGCTTCGCACAAGCAATTAATGATTTTCCATCCCAAGAAAATTCCATCGCTCAATTAACATATACTCACCAATTTGCAGGCAGATGGGACTGGCTAGAGGTTTCTTTGGGGCAGTTCCCAATATACAACTTTGATGGCAACGCATATGACTCAAATCAACAAATCAACTTTATAAATTATTCTTTGGCACAAAACGGCACATCAACATATCCAACCGCAAGCTTGGGTGGATATGCAACAATTACTCCCAACGATGATTGGTCATTTGCAATTGGCTTGCAAGATGCCTCAAACGTTTCTGGCAATACAATCCATACCAATTCTAACACATTTGATGAGCTTGCCTCTTTTGGTAGTATTACATATTCCCCACAATTTGCTGGCATGGGCTCCTCTGCTTTTTCTTTGTTGGTATACAATCAGCCATCAACATATTCACAACCTCAAAACAATACGGGATACAGCATAAACCTGATGCAAAATCTTGATGAAACCTGGGGGCTTTTTGGGCGCATTAACTGGACAACAGACGCCCCAGACGGCATCGATGCCTCATATACAATTGGTGGTGTCATGAATAATCCATTGGGCCGAAATCCATTAGACCAAATTGGTATTGCATACGCATATAACCAAATTAACACAGATGCAAGCAATGGCAATACATCTTTTTTAAGAAACCATGAAAGCACATTAGAGGCGTATTGGGCATGGGGTGTTTCAAACATGATGACCATAACTCCAGATGTGCAGTTATACTTTGACCCAGGCAACAACACCAACACAGATTATGGAGTTGCCTCAACATTGCGATTAACTGTAATGTTTTAATCTATCAAATCATAAATAATCTGATTTAATACATAAAATCCTTGAGGTGTTGCCTTGAGGATTTTTTCATCATTTATAACCAGCCCGCAAGAAACCAAAGCTTCAAGCTTTTGTTTGTTAATAAATTCATCAAAAGCAATGCCACTTTGTTTATAAAATCTTTCTTTGTTAATGCCTTCTACAATCCGCATTCCCATTATCAAAAGCTCTTGAGCTCTCTCAGTCTTGCTCAGTTCTTCAATTTGTCTTTTATGAGTTGTTGCCAAAAGCCCAAGGCGTCCGTGCGCCCCTTTGCCAATGCCCATATAATCTTTGCCTTGCCAATATCCCATATTGTGCTCGCATTCATAGCCATCTTGGCAAAAATTAGACACTTCATATTTGTTATAATTGCTCAAATCTTTTGCAACCTTATCATAAAGAATAATGGCTTTTTCTTCTTCTAATTCTTGCACGCCTTTTTTATAAAACTCAGTTCCTTCTTCAATAGTTAGTTGATATATAGAAACATGCTTAAACCCAAGATTGTTTATAAAAGAAACATCTTCTTGATTTGGAGCACCAAGCATAATATCCATAGAGTGATTATCAAAAGTTTTTAACACCTCATCAATTGCTTGCAAAGCTTGTTTTTTGTTGTGCGTGCGCCCCAAAAATTTCAAGTTTTCATCATCAAGAGATTGAATACCCAAAGACAAGCGGTTTATGCCTGCGTTTTTTAAGTCTGCAAACATATTTTTATGATTTGTATTTGGGTTTGCCTCCAAAGAAACTTCCAAATCTTTGCATGCAAATTCTTTTTTTATATGATTGATTATTTTTTCAATATTTTGTGGTTTAATAAGGCTGGGGGTTCCGCCTCCAAAAAATATTGTAGAAACTTCATCTTTATAAAATTGCTTATAAAAATTGATGTCCTCAATATAAGTTTCTATGAGCTCATCTTGGTTGATGTTTTTATCAACTTTTGAATAAAAGTCACAATACGGACACTTAGAAACGCAATATGGCCAATGGATATATATTCCACTCATAAAAAAATCCTCTTGATTGTTATATTTTTTATTACTATATTTGATATAAAGGAGAAAATCAAATGGAAAAACAAAATATATCAAGAACCACAGCAACCGCTGCAATAGATGAAGGCTTAAGAGCTTATTTTATAAAGGTTTATAACTACATGGCGGGTGGCTTGTTGGCAACAGCATTGTCAGCATTCTTTTTAATGCAAACAGGTATAATCAGATCATTTTTCACGCCAACAGGAATGAGCCCACTTGGCTGGCTTGTGCTTTTGGCGCCACTTGGAATGATATTTGGCTTTAGCTGGGTTTTGCAAAGAGGCACAATGAAGCAAGTGCAAACAATGTTTTGGGCTTTTTCTGTAGTTATGGGGATTTCTTTGTCTCCAATCTTGATTATGTATACGGGCGCAAGCATAACCCGCGTATTTTTAATTACATCTGCAATGTTTGGCGCAATGAGCCTTTATGGATACACAACCAAAAAAGACCTTAGTGG
>CAYJOO010000109.1:0-2797 GCA_964371845.1 uncultured Azospirillaceae bacterium
GCAGCATCAAAAGCTGGTATGATTGGCATGAACAAAACAATCGCTCAAGAAGTTGCTTCTCGTGGCGTTACTGTTAACTCAATTGCCCCTGGCTTTATTCGCACTCCAATGACAGATGTTTTATCTGATGATGTTAAAAAAGCATTATTAAATAAAATTCCAGCTGGTGCATTGGGTGAAGCTCAAGACATTGCAAACACTGTTGTGTTCTTGGCATCAGATGAATCATCATACATCACAGGTCAAACAATCAACCTTAACGGTGGTATGGCAATGATTTAATCTTAACAAAGATTAATAAAAAAGATCTATTTTTTAATAGGTCTTTTTTTTATGTCAAAAACTTTGTTTATGGTATTGACTTTTATATAAAAAAAACATAAATAAATATTACAAAAAAAATTATAAATTAATAAAATTTAAAAAATGACAAAAATTTTATCATTTTTATTTGTGTTTTTGTATGTTTCATATAAGTCTTTATATGGAGATACAATATACATAATAGAGTATTTTAACTCAGAATACACATATCTTATAAGTGCATCATTCTGGGCTTTAGCATCTGTTTTTGTAATATACAGTTTTGAACAAATTATCAAATTTGCTGTATATTTAATAAAACAAAAAAAACGACAAAGCAATGTGTAATAACATTGCTTTTTTTTATTTAAAATCAAATATATTGCAATTTATCAAAATTGTTATTATAAATTAATTTATGAGTTTAGAAGTTTTACAAAAATATGTCAAAATTGCCCCAGTTCAAGCAGGGGTATATAGAATGCTAGATAAAAATGAGCAAGTCTTATATATTGGCAAAGCAAAAAATATCAAAAAACGCATAACTTCATACACAAAAATAAATGAACTTCCCAAACGACTACAAATGATGGTAACCCAAACCCAAAAAATGGAGTTTGTTATCACAGAAAATGAGCACAAAGCCCTTATATTAGAAAACGAGCTCATAAAGTCATTAAACCCAAAGTATAATATATTATTAAAAGATGATAAAACTTTTCCATACCTTGCTATATCACAAAAACATGACTTTCCAAGACTTGAAAAGTATCGTGGCACTCAAAAAAAGGGATATCAATATTTTGGACCTTTTGCAAATGTCAAAGCTCTTAATGAAACCTTAGAGCTTTTATCAAAAATTTTTCAATTAAGAACTTGCAAAGATATTGTTTTCAAAAACAGATCAACCCCATGCTTGATGTATCAAATCAAACGTTGCTCTGCTCCTTGTGTTGGATATATTTCAAAAGAAGAATATGCAAAGTCTGTTGAGCTTGCAAAAGATTTCTTAAATGGCAAAAACAAAGAAATTATAAAAGAAATAGAGCAAGAAATGAAAACAGCAGCTCAAGCCCAAAACTTTGAACAAGCCATAATCAAAAGAAACCAGCTAGAAGCCTTAAAAAATGTATATAACAATGCAAAACTAGAATACAACAATATAAGCAACGCTGATTTAATAGCAATTTATCAAGAAAATGATATGTTTGCAATAGAAATATTTTTTATCAGAAACCAAAAAAACTTTGGTAATGCGGTATATTTCCCAAAAAAAACAAAAGGATTTACTCAAGCTGAAGTCTTAGAAGCTTTTATATCTGAGTTTTATGCAAAAAACATTGCTCCAAAAGAAATCATCATCTCAACCCCCTTTGAAAACCAAGAGTTTTTATCAAACGCCTTAAAGTCAAAGATTAACTTTTATCAAAAAGGCAACAAACAAAAACTAATAGCCCAAGTTTTGGAGAATGCAAAAAACGCACTCAAACAAAAAATTGCGTTTAACAACAGCATAGACAAGAATCTTCGAGAAATGGCAAAAGTTTTCAACCTTCCAAAAGTGCCCCAAAGAATAGAGGTCTATGATAACTCACACACAATGGGAATAGAGCAGGTGGGTGCAATGATTGTTGCCACACCTCAAGGGTTTGATAAAAAACAATATCGCAAGTTTAATATAAAAGGCGATGCCAATGGTGATGACCTAGAGATGATGAAAGAGGTTTTATACAGAAGATTTGCCAAAATCACTCCAGAAAACAAACCAGACGTTGTCTTAATAGACGGAGGCAGAAACCAATTAAATGCAGTAATGTCTGCATTATTTGGGCTTGACTTATCAGACATCACATTTATCGCCATCTCAAAAGGAGAGGACAGAAACGCCGGCAAAGAAGAATATCACATGCCATATAAAGAAAGTTTTTCATTAGAATATGCATCTCCATTGGCGTTTTATATGCAAAACATAAGAGATGAGGCGCATCGTTTTGCCATCACGTTTCACAGAAGCAAAAGGGATAAAATCAAATAAAAAAAAGGCGATTAATAATCGCCCTTATGTTCATTATCCATAAATCCTATTTTTTAATCTTTCCAATGTATTTGCAGCAATTTTGCGAGCTTTAATAGCGCCTTGTGCCAAAATCTCTTCAACCTCATGATAGTTATTTAAGTAGTATT
The DNA here is from genome assembly GCA_964371845.1 of uncultured Azospirillaceae bacterium. Lineage (GTDB taxonomy): Bacteria > Pseudomonadota > Alphaproteobacteria > RF32 > CAG-239 > JAWXUC01. Next base: position 2,488 of record CAYJOO010000109.1, read on the forward strand.
CTGCTTTTTCTTTAATAGGATCAAGCTCAAGCTTAAGCTCTTCTAATAGCATTGTTTTAATGTGCCCATAACCAAGTTTTCCTTGTGCCAGACCTTCTTTCATTTCCGCAATGCGTTCATTGTTTGCAAATGTCTTAAAAATCTGATAAATCAAAATTTCTTCAGCATCTTTTGGTTCTTCCATAGGGCGACTATCTGTTTTATAAGAAAACACAGCTTTTTTAATTGTCTTGTCATCACCAAGCAATGGCACAACATTATTATAAGATTTGCTCATCTTTCTGCCATCTGTTCCAATAATTATACCCAC
>CAYJOO010000110.1:0-2687 GCA_964371845.1 uncultured Azospirillaceae bacterium
TTTATCAAAAATCAAATCTGATCATTCTGCAAAAGTCTTGGGATTGTTGCCAGAAAACTTTGCAATGGAAATCGTCTTAAGAATGCTTAAGATGGATTCAATTCAAAAAGAGGTTTTAGATGGCCTAGAAGAAACATTAAGAAAAGAGTTTATGTCAAATCTTTCAAAACAAACTCAAAGAGATAGTCATGAAATGGTTGCAGACATCTTCAACTCATTAGACAGAACCACAGAATCTCGATTTATGGAAGCCCTCGAATACAGAAACAAAGAAAGCGCAGAACGCGTCAAATCATTAATGTTCACGTTTGAAGACCTTGCAAGAATTGATGCAACAGGTATTCAAATACTACTTAGAACATTAGATAAAGAAAAACTTGCAGTTGCCTTAAAATCAGCATCAGAAAATGTAAAATCATTGTTCTTTGATAATATGTCAACTCGTGCAGGAAAAATCATCCAAGAAGATATGGAGGCTATGGGCCCAGTAAGACTAAAAGATGTTGAAGACGCTCAACAATATGTTGTAACATTAGCCAAAGAGCTATCAAATAATGGAGAGATTGTAATCCATGATGGCAATGATGGTGATACATTGGTATATTAAGACATGGCAGAATTAAAAAAGTTTTTATTTGACAATTTTATAATAGAGCCTCAAAAAAAAGAAAGCTTTATACAAAATGATGTCTTTGAAGCACCACAAAAGGACTTTGTGGTAGAAACTATTGCGCAAACACCAGTCTTAGAAACATCTGTCTCAGCAAAAGAGCTTGAAGAAAAAGTTCAAAAAGCAGCAAATGATGGTTACAACAAAGGCTTATTAAAAGCACAAGAAACAGAGCAAAAACAAGAGCATTTATTAATGCAGGCAATAAGCTCTAATATGCAGCAATTATTAAAAGCAGAAGATAATGGCATTAACCAAGAGTATCAAAAACATGTACAAAACATGGGATTGTTAATTTTAGAAAAGCTTGTGCCGACTTTGCAAAAAAAAGAAGCCTTCAACATTATAGAAGAATTCTTAACTCAAAACTTTCAAAACTTTAAGGTAGAAAAAAAGCTAAGCATTCACCTTAACCCTCAAAACATTAACGAGGTTGGCAAAGTTATAGAAAACCTTGCTCACCAACATGACTTTGAGGGCAAAATATCAATCATCAAAGATACAAGCATATCTGAGCTTGATTGCAAGGTGTTGTGGAACTATGGTGGCGTATCCTTAAATCAAGAAGATAATAAAAAAGCCATTCAAGAAATTATTAAAGCATAAAACAAGGGGATAAAAAATGGATAAAAACTTAAACTTAGATGAGCTATCAGACGCAAATATTGAAAACGATGAGCCATTATTGTCAAAAAAAAGCATGGATGAAAAAGCCATCACAAGCGTTAAGGACTTGGAGTCAATATATGACATTCCAGTAAAAGTTTCTGCAATATTGGGCAAAACAAACATCAAAGTAAATCAGCTTTTACAATTAAATAAAGGCGCGGTTATTGAGCTTGATAAAAAAGTTGGTGAAGCAATTGATATTTATGTAAACAACAATTTGGTTGCACGTGGAGAAGTTGTTGTTGTTGATGAAAAACTTGGTGTTACAATGACAGAAATTGTAAAGTCTATCACAAAGTAGGATCAAGATTTTGGAACTTTTAATTGTAGGAACATTAAACGGACAAATTGGCGCTGCAAGCAAAATAGCAATTTCTTGCGGTGGTCATGTTTCTTTGGCAGATGATATTCAAACTGGCTTAAACATTTTGCGATCAGGCAAAAGTGTTGAGTTGGTTATGATTGATGTCAAGTTAGATGTATACAAGTTTATAACTGCATTAAAAGATGAAAGAATAAATGTAACAACAGTAGCCTGTGGCGTTGCCAATGATACATCTTTGGCCGTAAAAGCCATAAAAGCCGGAGCCAAGGAATATATCCCCCTTCCTCCAGATCCAGAGCTTATTGGCGCTGTTTTAGCTGCTGCTACAAGAGAGAATCATGCCCTTATATATGGTGACAAAAAAACAGAAGAAGTCTTAAAAATTGCCAGACAAATTGCCCCATCAGAAGCAAGCGTTTTATTAACAGGAGAAAGCGGAACCGGTAAAGAAATTTTCTCACGCTTTATTCATGACAACTCCAAAAGAGCTGCAAAAAAGTTTGTTGCCGTTAACTGTGCAGCAATACCAGAAACTTTGTTAGAATCCGAACTGTTTGGGTATGAAAAAGGCGCTTTTACAGGCGCAGTTGCACGCCGCATTGGCAAGTTTGAAGAAGCTTCAGAAGGCACATTATTATTAGATGAAATCTCAGAGATGGACCTTAAAATCCAAGCAAAGTTATTAAGAGCAATTCAAGAAAAAGAAATTGATCGCCTTGGTGGCAAAGCACCAATCAAAGTTAATACCAGAATAATTGCAACATCTAACCGAGATCTTGAAAAATACGTTGCAGACGGAAGCTTTAGAGCAGACTTGTTTTATAGATTAAATGTTGTTGGTATTGAGATACCCTCATTGCGTGAGCGCCCAGAAGATATATCAGTCTTGGCAAAACATTTTGTAAAAAAATACTCAGAATTAAACGGGCTTGAGATGAAGGCTCTTTCAAATCAAGCAGAAGAAAAACTTGCATCATATGACTGGCCAGGGAACGTAAGAGAGCTTGAAAACACCATGCATAG
>CAYJOO010000111.1:0-2672 GCA_964371845.1 uncultured Azospirillaceae bacterium
TTAAATACTTATGGGCAAGATACTCATAAAATTAAAAACAAATCGGTAATACTTGATAAGCTTCCAGATGATGCCACAAATATAAAAGAAGGATATAGAGGGCAAACAATTATCTGCTCTTTTCAAAAAAGATAAACCTTTTGGGGAGCTATTATAGCTCCCCTTTTGTGGCCTAAAAATTTTCTTTTAAGTGTTTTCTTAAAAGCTCTGATTCATAAGACTGTTGGCAGTGGTCATCTTGCCAAAAAAATAAAGCATTAACTGCCTTATAGCTCATATTCCAGATTTTTGACTTGTTTTTATAGCGATACAACGCAGATGATAATGTTTCATCAGGATAGCCACCAACAAGTGTAAAAAATAGTTGATCAATACTTATCAAAACATTTATTGCATATTCTTTCATGGCTTACTCCAATGGCAAGTTGTTATCAATCTTATAAATCAGCTCTGCTTTATTTATAAACATAATGTCCAAAAGCTCAGGCGCCACTCCAAAGTTTGCCGAAACACCATCCAGCATTGGATGAGATCTCTCAACTGTGTTCGCATAAGAAAAACGCATTCTAATATCTGAATTTGCTGCAAGCATTGCCTCAATGGCTTCTAATGTTATTGGAGTTGGCATATTTTTTGTTAGCCCTGTTACAAGTATCAAAAACTCTGCTTTTGTCATAGACAAGTCTTTTGCTTGTTCTGCCAAAGAAAGCGGCATTAATGCCTTCGCCTCAAAATACTCACCCTTATCTTCAATAACAAGCTCTTGCTCGTTTGCCTTTATTACAAATTCTGCAAATTCCTCTGTTGTGTGTGGTTTGTTTAACTTCATTTATTTTCTCCTTAAGTTGGTGCGTTGCAATATCCTCTTGCAATCCAAAATGCTTTCGTTGTTATTCCGTTTGTATTTTTCAGAGCCAATCGGCTTGTTGAGATGCTTCTAATTTGAAAACTTCCTGAAAAAGTTGAATCTTCATGAAAAGGTGTTGCCACCACGTGAGGTGCCTCTATATAAGGCACAAAATATGAAAATTCAATTCCTCCTGGTGAAACATTATATTTCAGCCCTCCTTGTTCAGCCCAATATTTAAGCTCGCCGTTTTCATGCGTTTCTTCATATATTTTATACCAAGTATAACCATCTTGATATGACGTTATCAGCTTTGAGATGCCAAATTTTGCCTTGCCTTCATCATTAAGATTATCTAAAGTAATATTGGCTTTGCCATCAGTACCTGCAATTGCAAGCTCTGCTTTTTGGCTTGCCACACTTGCAGCCTCAACAGCTGTTGCCACACTTGCTTCTGCAGTCTCTTTATATTCTCTAAGAGTTTCTTCTAAGTCATTGAGCAAAATATTAGAGTTTTCAAGGTTTGTTCCTTCTGCATTCCACACAATAGATTTTCCGGCCTCTGGCGCTGGCAAATTAAGATTAATTCCTTCAGTCGCCAAATATGGTGGATACGTCATTGCACGCCCAACCTCTTCTTGCAAATCCTGAATACAAGCCATTTGATAATCAAACTCATAGTTGAGTGTATTAGCCCTAAGCGCTCCCCCCTCCTGAAACTGAGATCTTCTTTCAACAGGCAGATTTCTTGAAATTGTTATCAAAGAAGAAGCCAGCGGAGCTTCTGCAAAAATTATTGTCCCTCGTTTTTCTTCATCAAGATAAACTTTATAAACACTATCCGTCACTTTGCGATCATTAACAAAAACCTCAAGCCCTTCTTCTAAAAAAGTAGCAAAAGGAGTCTGAAACTCAGTGCTTATGCCATCTGCAACATACTGAACTTTTGTTTGTTGTGTTGTCATGTATTATTTCCTTTATTTTAAAATAAAAAAAAGCCCCGCAAAAAGCGGAGCTTTGGTTAACCGTCAATAAGATAGACTAATCCCATCGACTGATTCTAATATTAGTAGAAAATTTGGGAGAAGTCAACACTTAAAGCACACCCTGTTGATAATATGATGTTGGTTGCAATATTGTTTATTTATTTCTGATTTTCAATATTGGTATTCCCAATATCTTAATCCTTGTGTTTTTTAGGTTCTTTTTAATTTTTATTATTGGCAATGTGTTGAAAAGCAAAAAAAGTTTTTTTGTAAATCTATTTTGCTCATTATTAATCTCAACAGATGTAAAATAAGGATAAATAAACTCAAATTTTTCTTTCTCAACCAAATTCTTTTGTGAGGATATTCCACTGCAATCAAACGTTGCAATGGTGGCGGGAATATGCATAAAGCTGCAATTGCTTTTCTGAAAAACAACCCACTTCTCCCAATCCGCCAAAATATGGATATAAGTTTTATAATATCCGTATGTCTCAAACAAAGATCTTTTGATAAATGTTGACTGGTGATTAATGCAATGGTTTATAAAATAAGCAGAGTTAAGAACACTAGGATATGTAAGAACACTTAACTGATTATTCTCAAACAGCTCAGTGTTGCCATAATAAACATCTTTGTCATTTATATACTTTTCTGCATCTGCAAGAGAGTTGTTGTCATAAAAACGGTCGCCTCCATTCATAAAGTTCAAATAAGGCCCTTTTGCAATTTTAATACCTTTGTTCATTGCATCATATATGCCATCGTCTTTTTCTGATATAAAAGTATCAATTCTTGCATTATACTTCTTTAACACATCCAAAGTTCCGTCTGTTGAT
>CAYJOO010000112.1:0-2665 GCA_964371845.1 uncultured Azospirillaceae bacterium
AAGAAAACTTATAATAACTATAAAAAAAGCCTTAACTTTCATAAAAATAACTCCTATAATTTATAATTATAAACCAAAAGAGATGAAAATGAAACATATTTTTTTACTATTTTTAACAATTCTTAGTTTTAACGCCCACGCAAAAGGTGACGCCATAGATCTCATCAACAGAAGAGGTGTCATAAGATGCGGTGTCAATTTAGAGATAAAAGATCTTGCTTATAAAGATACAGATGGTTATTGGCAAGGTGCTGATGCTCAAATATGCAAAATTCTTGCCACAGCAATTCTTGGGCATCCCAACTCTTTTGAGCTTGTAGACATCAAGGCAAAAAACATTTCAAAATATTTATCAACAGCACAAATTGACGTTGCAATTGGCGGCATCAACTTAATGGCAAGCACAGAAGCTCAATCAAACATTGCATCTGCTGCAACCATCTATTATGATAGCTTAAAATTTTTGGCCTATAAAAAAGAAGGCGCAAGCTCAATGCTCGACTACAAAGGAGACAATCTTTGCCTTTATACTGCAAACAAGTTTAATCATACAAATATAACAAACTATATCCAAAAATATAACCTCAAATTTAATATCTTATATTTCAAAACAAGAGATGCTGCAAAAGAGGCCTTTATGCTAAAAAGATGCCAAATACTAGCTGATCAAGAAATTTATCTAAAAAGCATAAACAGAGAAACTGCAATTATCATAGATGAAACCATTGCATCAACCCCAATAAACATTTTAATAAACAAAAAAAATCACAACTTAAAAAGTGCCATAAAATGGATTATAAACGCTCTCTTACTAGCAGAAGAGGCAAATATAAATAAAAACACAATATCTTTATATGCCACATCAAAAGACCCATTAATCCAAAATCTTTTGGGCTATAACAAAACCGTGTGGCAAAACCTAAAACTGCACCCTGACTGGTTGCAAAAAGTAATAACACAAATTGGCAATTATAAAGAGTTTTATAATAACAATCTTGAAAAGATTGGCATAAAAAGAGCCCAAAGCAATCTTATTAAAAATAACGGTTTAATGAAAACGGAAATATTTTTATGATAAACACAATTGAAGTCAAAAATCTCTCAAAATCTTATGGCGCCATACAAGCATTAGACAACATATCTTTTAGTGCAAAAAAAGGAGATATAATTGCCCTGCTTGGCCCCAACGGCTCTGGCAAAAGCACATTATTAAACATTCTCTCAACAGTATTGAGTGCAGATAAAGGTGATGTTTTTATCTTAAACAAAAATATAGAATACAACCAAATGTTTATTAAGAATCATCTTGGATTTTTAGCAGAAGGATCCCCTCTTTATGCAGACATGAGTGTTAAGTCCTTTTTGCATTATATAGCAAAAATCAAAGGTGTTAAGAATGATCAGGTTTTAGATATTATAAACACCGTTAAAATATCAAATGTTATCAACCAAAAAATAGAAACGCTCTCAAAAGGATATTTAAGAAGAGTTTCTTTTGCTCAAGCCCTGCTTGGCAACCCAGAAATCTTATTATTAGATGAGCCAACAGACGGACTTGACCCAAATCAAAAAGAAGTCATAAGAGATGTTATAGAAGGTCTTTCAAAAGAAAAAACTATTATAATTTCAACCCACTTATTAGATGACGTCCAAGCAATTGCAAACAAGATTGTTTTAATAAACAAAGGCAAAATAATTATAGAGGGCACTCAAATTGAGCTCTTAAACAAAGCAAAAACAACAAATTTGGCAAAAGCATTTCAAACATTAACCAAGGAAGATTAGCATGAAACAAGCATTTAGCGTTTTTAAGTATGAGTTTTTCAGATACTTCAACTCACCTGTTGCTTTTGTATATCTTATTGCATTTTTATTATTAAACGGGTTTTGCGCTTTTTATCTTGGCAATATCTTGGAGCGTGGCATAGCAGACCTCACCCCAATGTTTGGGTTTATGCCATGGCTATTTTTGTTTTTTATCCCTGCAATTTCCATGAGGCTTTGGGCAGAAGAATACAAGTCAAACACAATTTATCAAACTCTTAGCTTGCCCATTTCAATATCACAATTAACAATTGGCAAATTTTTGGCAGCATGGGCTTTTTCAGCACTTGGCATTGCCTTAACCTTTGAGTTTTGGATAACCTTAAACCTTATTGCAAGCCCTGATAATTCTATAATTTTATGGGCATATATTTCTAGCATCATTTTAAGCGGAGCCCTTGTTTCTGTTGCTTTATTTGCATCATCAATAACTCAAAACCAAGTCATTGCCTTAATAATTGGCATCTGCCTTATTTTATTTTTGTTCTTAAGCGGGATTGACTTTGTAATCAACTTATACAAACCATTCTTAAGCGCCCAAACAATTGATATTATCTCAAGTTTTAGCATCTTAAACCATTATACATTAATGATAGATGGCTTAATTGAGCTCAAAGCCTTATTATTTTTAATCTCAATAATTGTATTATTCATATTCTTAAGCATAATTTCAATAAAAAATAAATTTGCTGCAAAAAGCAATTACAAAAGCTTAATCTTTTTTGCTTTTGTTGCATTTATAGGCTTTAATTTAATTGCTGCAAAGAGCATTGCATATATAGATGTATCAAAAGATGGCAAGCATACATTAAGCCACAGCACAGAATATATATTAGAAAAC
>CAYJOO010000113.1:0-2664 GCA_964371845.1 uncultured Azospirillaceae bacterium
ACAAATCAAAAACTCCATTACACGAGGCTGTTGTTTCTTTTGGTGCAGAAAAAGAAGATGTTCAAGTAGACGTTGCAATGCAATGGACAAATGCATATCATGAAAGTATGCTTTGCTTTACAAACAACATTCCACAAAAAGATGGTGGTACTCACCTTGCAGGTTTTAGAGCAGCGCTTACTCGTTGCATCAACAATTATATTTCTGAACACAATTTGCTTAAAAAAGAAAAAGTAACTCTTTCTGGTGAAGATATGCGCGAGGGATTGACTTGTGTATTATCAGCAAAAGTGCCAGACCCAAAATTCTCATCTCAAACAAAAGATAAATTGGTATCATCAGAGGTTCGCCCTGTTGTTGAAAATGTTGTTGCAGAAAAATTAAAAGAATGGTTGGATGAAAATCCAAATGAAGCAAAAATTATTGTCGGAAAAATTGTAGAAGCTGCAACAGCACGTGAAGCTGCCAGAAAAGCAAGAGAATTAACTCGCCGCAAAGGTGTCTTAGATATATCTTCTCTGCCAGGAAAACTTGCAGACTGCGCAGAAAAAGACCCTGCATTGTCAGAAATTTTCATCGTTGAGGGAGACTCTGCTGGTGGTTCTGCAAAACAAGGTAGATCTCGTCAAAATCAAGCAATTTTGCCATTAAGAGGAAAGATCTTAAATGTTGAGCGTGCTCGTTTTGACAGAATGTTATCATCTGCAGAAGTTGGCACACTTATTACAGCCCTTGGCACTGGTATTGGCAAAGAGGAATTTAATATAGAAAAATGTCGCTACCACAAGATTGTCATCATGACCGATGCGGACGTGGACGGCAGCCATATCAGAACATTATTATTAACTTTCTTTTATCGTCAAATGCCAGAACTTATTGAAAAAGGCTATGTATATATCGCACAACCACCATTATACAAAGCAAAACGCGGCAACTCAATCATCTACTTAAAAGATGACAAAGAAATGGAAGACTACCTTATCCGTGGCGGCTCAGATGATGCAACCTTAATTATGGCATCTGGTGAGCAAATCTTTGGCCAAGACTTGGTAACAATGGCAGAAAAAGCAAAAAAAGCAAAAACATTAGTATCTATATTATCACAAAAAATGCCAGAAAAACTAATTGAGCAAATTGCAATCTCTGGCTTGTTTGATGCTGACAAACAAACTCAAGTAGCCATCAAAGAGCTAGAAGACAGACTAAACGCCAATGAAGCTGAATATGACAAAGGCTGGAGTGCAACATTACAATCAGACGGCATTCACTTCCAAAGAACTTTGCGTGGCGTTACAGAAGAATATATTGCAGGCGCCTCTATTCTTGATTCATTAGAAGCAAAAGCATTAATGGAAATGGCAGACTTCTTAAAAGACAACTTTGCAAAAAAAGCAAAATTGGTTTCAAAAAACGGCGTAGAAAAAGTTGTATTAGGCCCAGTAAGCTTAAATGACGCAATTTTTGCAGCCGGCAAAAAAGGCATTTCTGTATCACGCTATAAAGGTCTTGGTGAAATGAACGCAGAACAACTGTGGGAAACAACACTTGACCCAGAAGCACGCTCTTTACTACAAGTTAAAGTAGAGCACATTGACGCTGCAGACGAAGTGTTCTCAACCCTTATGGGTGACGTGGTAGAGCCTCGTAAAGAGTTTATTCAAACCAATGCAATTAACGTGGTTAACCTAGACGTATAGGAGAAAACAATGCAAAATTTATTGATAATTCTTATAATGATAGCAATAACTGGCTGTCAGCCATTAGTAGACTCAAGAGCTGCAAACGCTCCACAAGAGCTAGTGGTTACAACCAACAAAGCCTTGGCTGTGCCCGTTACAAATGTAACAGTTACAGAAAAAAGCTTTGAAGCCCCATCAACTGAAGTGCTATATACAAAAGTAACACCTCAAACATATGGTTTGCTAGCAACAAGAATTATCAATAAAATGCTTGATGATACAAAAGAAATTTATCAAACAAATCCAAGACCAAAAATATTTAGAAGAGACATCATAAAAGAAGACATCAACCTTCCAGATGGATTTTATTATGCAAACAAAAATGTTAAAGACATCTTGGCAAACTCAGACACATTTGTATTAACAACAAGCCAAATAGACGCTGACTATCATTTAAGCTCTACAATCTCTGAATACATTAATCCAAACACAAAAGCGCCTACAATTATTTATTCTCTTAAATTAATTGATAAAGAAGGCAATATAAAAGAAGAATGGGTAGAAAGCTTATCTCAAATAACAAATGATGACAAATCTTTTTGGTAGTCATTAAATGAACAAGTTTTTGTGCTTTTTATTTTCTTTGCTTATAACAAGCCAAGCGTTGGCTCAAGACATTGAGCTATACAACACAGCCTGTGAAAGTATCAGAGGACAAGAAAGAAAATCCCAAACCATTTCAAGAGCAGCAGACACCGCATTTTTTAGTGCCGTGTCAAATATTGACGAGGTTTTGCAAACAAAAAAACTCTAGACGAGCATGATTTTAACATTTTTGTTTATAACTTAATAGACAATCACTTAACAGACATCAACATAAAAACCACAAAGTCAAACGACCTTGAAGCCTGCGTAGAAGTAAACGCATATCTTTCTATGCAAGCCATAAAAAAAGACCAAGAAACAGAGTTTGAAAAAGTTATTC
>CAYJOO010000114.1:0-296 GCA_964371845.1 uncultured Azospirillaceae bacterium
ATGGCAAAAAGATTAAGTAAACAAAAGCCTCTAGTATCAGAAGGTGATTTAATCGCTGATGAATTTAAGTGCAAACAAGAAGGCAAAGAACACTATACTTATTTTATAACATCTAACTTAGATGTGCCTGATGAAACATATATTGCACAAAAAAGAAAAGAAACAAATTTTTCTGCTAAATTAGAAGCAAAAGCAAAAAAAGCCGAAGAAGACGCAGAACCTGAAAACAAAAAGGATGCTGGTAATTATGCTATTCACAAAAGTATAAAAACAGGTCATGGGTTAAGTATGGTTTT
>CAYJOO010000114.1:306-1072 GCA_964371845.1 uncultured Azospirillaceae bacterium
TCTTGAGGATTCTGTTTATATGCAAAAGTTAAGTAAAGAGTTTGTAGGGTTTTATTCAAAAGCACTTAAAAAAGCATTGGGCTTAAATAATGAAAACACTATCAACAGCCAAATTGCAACTTCTATTCAAGATGCAAAAAGGCAAAATCAATGATATGTTTTGTATTTAGTGTCACAATTATCACCTCGCTTTTTGTTTTAGTTGCTAGTCTTTGGGGGATATATGCTTTTGTTGCAAGCGGTGGAATGAAAAGACCTCCAATGGTTGTGACAACTGGCAAAGTTAAAAAAGTAATAATCAGAAGGGTTGGCAAAAGAATAAAAAAATGTGAAGTTAATGATTTTCCAATGCCATTTACTATTGTTGATGCTGGCTGTGGAATTGGAACACTTATAATTCCTTTGGCAAAAATGTTTCCTAATCATAATTTTGTCGGCATTGAGTATGATTATTTGCCATATATAATTAGTAAATTGAGAGCAAGAAGAATTAAAAACCTTAAAATAGAACACAAAGATATTTTTGATTATGATTTTAAGAATGTGACAATGGTAATATGCTTTTTATTAAAACCAATGATGCCAATGTTTGCAGACAAATGTAAACAAGAGCTATCAAAGAAGAGTTATATCTTTTCTAATAGATTTGCTTTAAGCGATTTTCAACCAATGGAAACAATAGATTTTAATGATGATTTTAATTTTGTGCACTTGTATAAATATTTACCAGAAAATTTAAAAACTAAAAAAGTATAGTATTCCGTAT
>CAYJOO010000114.1:1082-2646 GCA_964371845.1 uncultured Azospirillaceae bacterium
TGTTTTTTATAATATTTAATCAACCTCGGGTGTGGAGTGTCTGAAGTTGTGGGGAAGTTATTTTGTTGCGGTGGGGGATTTGTGGGAACACAAACCCCCAACCGCTAAAAAGTGGATCCCAAGGGTACCATTTTTGATGGGGGGTTGGTAAAATTAATTTGCTTTATTGTTTTTGCATACATGGTTTGGTGTAGTCCATAAAAATATTAGAAAAATGCTTGACTATTATGGCAAGTTGATAAATATATAATAAATTTTATTTTGGGAGGAAGCTATGTCTAAAACATCTTGTGGTATTGATTTTGGAACAACAAATACTTCTGCGGCTTTTGCCTCCACAACACAAAAACCGACATTGGTTAAGGTTGAAAATTGCTCAAACTCTATTCCCTCTACAATTTTCTTTTCTTCTGCAAAGAATGAAGTTTTTTTTGGTAAAGAGGCCTTGTTTCGATATATGAATGGTGAGCAAGGACGTTTTATGAGGAGCTTAAAGAGAGCTCTTGGCTCTAATTTGATGAGAACAGGGACTAAAGTTGGGAATAAAATGATGAGCTTTAGTCAGGTTTTATCCTTATATTTGGATAATATAAAAAAGCAAATTGATGCTCAGGCGCAAGAAAACATTGAAAATGTTGTTATGGGGCGCCCAGTTCACTTTAGAGATAATGATGCAAAAGGCGATCAACAAGCAGAAGATGAGTTAAGGCACATAGCTTGCAGCGTTGGCTTTAAGAACGTTGAGTTTCAGTTTGAGCCAATTGCCGCAGCATTTGCTCATGAAGCAAACTTAAGAGAAGAAAAACTTGCTTGTGTAATTGATATTGGTGGTGGTACATCTGATTTTTCTATTATTAAGGTTGGTGGCAATTTGGCAACAAAGTTAAACAGAAAAGATGATATTCTTGCAAACACAGGGGTGCGAATTGGAGGAAATGACTTTGACAAAGATTTGTCATTAAAATCATTTATGCCTGAATTTGGCCTGGGAACAACATATGGTCAAAATAATAAATATGGTCAAGAATTGCCAACGCCTACGACTCATTATTTTGATTTGTCTGAGTGGAGCTCCATAAACTCTTTGTATAATTATCAGACTCTAAATTTTATAAAAAAAATTCTGTTAAAATCAAATGAGCCTGAGAAGTATGCAAGATTATTGGATGTTATTGAAAATGAAAAAGGTCATGCATTGCTATCTAGTGTTGAAGATGCAAAAATAAAGCTTACGGATGCTGAGGATGTTACCATAAACTTGAGTTATTTGGATGATGAGGCCTCTGTTTTTATAACGCAATATATGTTTGAAGATGCAATCTTAAAAAACTTAAAAAAAATATCAAGCTCTGTTGAAGAGTGTATAAAACAAGCTCAAATAAAAGCTGAAGATGTTGGTTTGATTATTTTAACAGGTGGGTCAACAGAGATCCCTTATGTTCAAAAAACTTTGTGTTCTTATTTTAAGAATGCACAATTATCTTCTGAAAATAAGTTTTCATCAGTTGGTTTGGGCCTTGCTTATGATAGCATAAGAAGGTTTTAGGGTATATGGCTACCATGT
>CAYJOO010000115.1:0-2628 GCA_964371845.1 uncultured Azospirillaceae bacterium
GAGCAGAGGACTGAAAATCCTCGTGTCGGCGGTTCGATCCCGTCCCCGAGCACCACTTTTAAACCCACCTTATAGGTGGGTTTTGTTTATGCACGGTTCCAATCAAACAGCGGGCATAGCTTGCCCTTGTTTTCTTGGGGACGGGATACTCAGGCATCTAAATTCGCTTTTTATCAAGCATAGCTTGTATAAGCTCATTAAGATGTTACAGAGATTTTACAGATAAAAAATACCATTGAGGGTATTTTTTACTTAGCAATTCCCCGAGCACCACTTTTAAACCCACCTTATAGGTGGGTTTTGTTTTATGCACGGTTCCAATCAAACAGCGGGCATAGCTTGCCCTTGTTTTCTTGGGAACGGAAAAGATGCTATATGAGTTTTTGTTTATTATAAAGTTGCTTAATTTATAATCATTTTATATAAAATTTTGTAGTTTGTTGTTTTAAGTTTATTTTTTTGCATGTTATTTATGTAATATTCTTTGTTTGCAAATACTTTATCTAAGGTTGAAGTTAATAACTTGTTATCAATTAAGCCTTCATCATGTATAACTTCAGAAAAACCTTTTTTGACGAATGCTTGCGCGTTTAATGCTTGTTCACCTCTGCTGGATGTTTGAGGCAATGGTATCAGTATCATTGGCTTGTGCAAACTTAAAAGCTCAAATATTGAGTTTGAACCAGCTCTTGAAATTACAACGCTGGCGGCTGCCATAAAGTCTTTTAATTCTTTGTCAACGTATTCAAATTGTGCATATTCCTTATGTTTTATATTTTTATCAATTTGATCTTTTCCGCAGATATGAATTATTTGATATGCTTTTGTTAATTTTTTTATATTGTCTCTTATTGCATTGTTTATGCTTTTGGCGCCTAAGCTACCACCAATGACTAAGACTATTGGTTTGTTTTTTGTAAAACCACACAATTTTAATGCATTTTCATGGCTTCCACCAAATAATCTGTCTGAAATAATAGGGCCAACATGCTCTATTTTGTTTTTTTGTTTTATATATTTTGCGGTTTCTTCAAAAGTCGTAAATATTTTTGAGATAAAAGGCATAGATATTTTGTTGGCAAGCCCTGGGGTTAGGTCTGATTCATGTAAATAAACCTTTTTATTATTAAGCCACGCAGAAAAAACAACCGGAAAGGAAACAAAACCGCCTTTTGAGAATATGATATCTGGATTTTCTTTTTTTATTATTTTATATGATTGAATAATTCCAATAGGTGTTTTTATTAAATCTATAATGTTTTTTAAGGATATATATCTGCGTAGTTTTCCTGCTTTTATAGAAAAATATTGAACATTTTTTATTGAAGCTACTAGTTCTTTTTCAATACCTTTATTGGTTCCTATATAAGAAGTTGTCCACCCATTTTTTTGAAACTCTGGGATCAAAGACAAGTTTAGGGTGACGTGCCCTGCTGAACCGCCACCTGTGAACATAATTTTTTTGCTTTTCATATCGATTTCTTTTAAGTTAATTTGATTTAATTTTATATTGAAAATATTAATATCAAATTAATACAAGAATTTTGATGCTTGCTTTTATATCTTAAATATAAAGCTAAACAAGCTGCGATCATGTGTTTTTACATAACGTTTTGGTGTTACTATAATATGCTTATGTCTTAATTTTGCTTTTGGCTTTATATGATGATAAACAATATGGTTTGATTGTTTGTGATGGTGTGATATTGTGTGTTTGGGGTTGTGGTGGGTTATTATATGAGCTTGAGCACTGTTGATATTTGTGCCAATTATTATTGCTGAAGCTATTGCAATTGTTGTGATAGACTTTTTCATGTTTTTTCCTTTTTTTATGTTTATACATTATGTATAACGAGAGTAATAAAAAAAAGTTTTTGATATAAATAAAAAAAACTACCTTCACTTTGCAGTGAAGGTAGTTTTTTTTATTTGTCTTTTTCAGCTTCTTTTTGGATTGAGATTGTTATAAATAATCCTAAAGCGTTTATAACCTCCCAAACGATTTGGCTTTTTACATAATGTTTTCTGTAAAAAGCATCTAAATTCTCGTATATAGAGAGATTTATCTGTGCTTTATTTTTGCAAAGATATTCAATTGCGTCATTTGAAATCTCTTTGCTCAATGCGCTATATAGCTTTCTTTCTAGTGCTCTTTGTGCGCAATTGATTATACTTTTTATATTTGTTTTATAACTTAGGCTTATTTTATTATATGCCATAAGTTGTTTAATAATAAATTCTTTGTTGATAGCTAAAGATGAACATGTCTCTGCTATTTTATTTTTTGAAGCGTTATTTAAGTCTTCAATTGTTTTAATATTTTTTCCGCTTGTTGGTGAGGTTAATACCTCATTTAGCGTTTCTTCCATTTCTTTCATTGAAAGAGAAGGGGTTATATCTTTTATTAAAGATAAAGATAGTTCTTCATAATAAGCGTTTAGGATATGATTCCTTTCATGCTTTACTGTTTCGTTTGCCATAATTTTTTTTTAATTGGTTTGCTGTAGACAAAATTAACAAAAACAACAACAAATGTCAAGAAAAAATTAAAAGCACAGAGCAAAAAGCTCAAGATTTGTGGTAAGTAATAAGAATTAAGGAAAATCCCGAATGGAGTTTACATATTAG
>CAYJOO010000116.1:0-2556 GCA_964371845.1 uncultured Azospirillaceae bacterium
CATTGACATTAAGACAGATGCTATGACCATATCTATTATCAAAAATGGGATGAATATTAAAAAACCAATTTCAAACGCGCGGCGAAGCTCAGATATCATAAATGCGGGGATTGCTACTTTAAGAGGTGTTTCTTCAAACGTTTTTGGTTCTTCCTCAAGCTTTGCAAGGTCTGTAAATAAGATTAAGTCTTTTTCTCGAGTGTTTTTTATCATAAAGTCTTTAACGGGATTTATGGCTTTTTCTAAACCATCTAGGGTGTCTACTTTTTCTTCATACATTGGTTTGATGCCTTCTTCCCAAGATTTTTCAAAAACAGGGGCCATTACAAAAAAAGTTAAGAATAATGCTAGTGATATCAATACCATGTTGGGAGGGGTTGCTTGTGTGGCAAGGGCTGAACGCGTGATTGAAAATACAACAATAATACGTACAAAAGATGTCATCATTATTAAAATTGATGGTGCAAGTGATAAAACTGTGATTAATAGAATCGTATTAAAAATTCTTGCTGTTGTTGAGCCTGATGCAGCTTCATTAACTGTGAGGTTGAGGCTTTGTGCAAACGCTTGGTTTGTCATTAATGTTGCAAGTATGGTGTAAAACAGTTTTTTCATATTAAAAATTCCTTTGTTTTATTTTTATATGATAAAATATAATATTCAATAAAATCTTTTTAGTTTTGCATTGACTATTTTTGTTTTTTGTGGTATTTTGACAAAATCTGATGGGGGAGCTATGGCAGAAAAAAATGCTAAAAACATTGATGGCGCAAAAAGTAATATTAATTCTTTTGTGACGCAAGATCAGCAAAAATTTGTAAGAATGTTGAATGCTGTTGGCAAAGTTGCAACAGGAAAAGAGCATTCTGCAGAGGGAAAGAAGGCGCATAAAAATCTTGTTGATGTTGCAAGAAGGCTTTTAAACAATGCGGCTTTATCAAGAGAAACAGTCAAAAATAATTCAGCATTTATTGCAGGGCATTTTAGGGGAGTTTTTGCAAAGAAGTTCTCTAAGAAATCTGTTGTAATGGGTTTTGAGGCAGTATGTGTGTGGCTTGATTTGAATGATAAGCAAAAAGCAGATTTGTGCACTACGATTAAAAAAAACAATATTGCTTGTTCTCCAGAGAGTTTAAATAGATTTTTGCCAAAGCCAAAAACAAAAGAAGAGCTTTTTGATGAGGTGGATAAAAATCCCACAATTTGTAAGGTTATGGAATATGCAAAACAAATGGAGCCGCGATTGGGGCATGATTCTTTTGCAATTCGTTCTTTGTTGCATTTGACTGAAAAAAACAAGACGGTTTTTAATAATGCTGAAAATCAGCCTTCTTTGTTTGGGCACAATGGATGCAATGGAAATGCATTACACAAAAATATGATAAAAGATATCTTAAATATTGTAAAAAAGGATCCTTTGCCTAATGTAAAGCTTTTGAACACATTGTTGATGCAAACTAATTGTAGCGATAAAGAATATAATCAGCTCAAAGTTGATTTTGCAAGTAGGGTTGATGTAATTGATAATGCTGCCAAAGAAAAAAGAAAACAAGATTGCCAAAGATTGAATGGTTTTGTTGCAAACGTTCACTCATCAATAAAAAAAGATACTATTGTGTTTGTATCTTATCGATCTTTGTATGTGTCCATGCTTTATAAATCATTTGTTGAAGGTGAAGATATTTCTGCAATTGATCTGCAAAAAGAAGTTCAGGGGCAAATTTGTAGATTAAACAAAGAAGTTGTTTGCAAATATCGTGAATTGGGGGCAGATGACAAAGTGCCAAACAAAGGGCGCTGGAGGCATGCCATTAATAAAGTGCATAAACTCATTGCCCGTGATGATAGTCAAAAAATAGACCTTTTGTTGCCTCATATTGCAAAGTCTGATTATATAGATTGTAATAGCTATGAGCTGGTGCAAACAAAAAAGAATTTGCAATCTTTGCGAGGTGATGAAAATAGCTTGCATTATTCTCTAAAACCATATATGAATCATTTTGAAATGTAAACTTTGTTTATGTTTGCATTTTTTTAATAAATATAGTTTATCATTAGGGTTATGAAAAAATTAGATACATATATATTTAAGCAGATTGCTATTAGTTTTTTGTTGTCTGTAATATCTTTGATGGCGATAATCTGGCTAACACAGTCGCTTAGGTTTTTGGATTTTATTACAAATAATGGAATTGGAATCGGAACTTTTATTAACTTGACATCATACTTGATGCCAAGAATTTTTGCTGTGATATCTCCAATTGTTGTATTTGCCTCTGTTTTATTTGTATATAATAAAATGATTGCAGACAGAGAGCTTATTGTAATTAAAGCTGCGGGGATATCTCCCCTTATGATGATTAAGCCTGCTTTGATATTTGGTTTTGTTTTGATGCTTGTAAACTTTTTTGTTTATAATTATGGAATCGGCTATTCAGAAAAAAAGTTTAATGAGCTTGAGTGGCAGGTTAGGAATAATATTTCTGATGTGATATTAAAATCTGGTGAGTTTAATTTTTTGCAAGAAGATTTGACAGTCTTTGTTCAAAAAAGCAA
>CAYJOO010000117.1:0-2548 GCA_964371845.1 uncultured Azospirillaceae bacterium
CCATTTGCTCATAAGATTTTAAGAGCTTGTTGACTTCATGAACCTCAACACCGCTGCCAGCTGCAATACGTTTTTTGCGACTAGCTTTGATGATGTCTGGATTTTTTCTTTCAAAGTTTGTCATTGAAAGAATAATCGCTGTTTGTTTGTTTATCATACCATCAGAATCAACATCTTTTATTTGATCTTTGACTTTTGATAAACCAGGGATTAATCCCATTAAGCTTGAGATGCTTCCCATTTTTTTTATTTGCTTAAACTGATTTAACATATCATTTAAGTCAAATTTGCCTTTCATCATTTTTGAGGCAAGTTTTTCTGCCTCATCTTTATCTACGTTGTCCATGGCTTTTTCAACCAAGCTAACAACGTCTCCCTGCCCTAAAATTCTGCCAGCTAAACGATCTGGATAAAACTCTTCAATCTCTGAGAGTTTCTCCCCAACGCCTAAAAACTTAATTGGCACATTGGCAACCATTTTCATAGAAAGAGCAGCACCTGCTCTTGCTGAGCCGTCAATTCTGGTTAAGACAATGCCTGTAACGCCAATTTTGTCATTAAACTCTTTGGCAACGTTGCAAGCCTCTTGACCTATCATTGCGTCTGATACAAGCAAAACCTCTGTTGGGTTGGCAATTTTTTTAACCTCTATTAACTCTTGCATTAAGTCATCATCAATTTGAAGACGACCAGCTGAGTCTAAGATAAGAACGTCAAAGCCTTTGGCTTTAGCCTCATTTAAGGCGCGTTTTGCAATGCTTGCTGGCTTTTCATTTTTTATAATCTCTAAAGAATGACCATTAATTTGGTTTGCCAAAATCTCTAACTGTTCTTGTGCCGCAGGGCGATAAATGTCTAATGATGCTAATAATACTTTTTTATTTTGTTTGTCTTTTAAGCGTTTTGCAATTTTTGCAGCGGTTGTAGTTTTACCACTACCTTGCAAACCTGCCATTAAGATAACTACTGGCGATTTGGCATTTAAGTTAAGAGAATTGTCATCATCACCTAAAACTTCTAAAAGTTTGTCATGGACAATTTTTATAACTAACTGGCCAGGAGATATTGATCTAACAAGCTTTTCACCTGTTGCTTCTTCTTTTATTTTTGCAATTAACTCACGTGCTACTGGTAGAGAAACATCTGCTTCTAGCAAAGCAATGCTTATTTCTCTAAGTGCAGTATCAACATCTGCCTCAGATAACACGCCACGAGATGTTAGCTTGTTAAAAACGCCAGATAATTTTTCTGTCAATGCCTCAAACATTTAATTCCTTTTTATGCTCAAAATCGTCAATGTGCGAACCCTCGCAGATTGACGTGCCCCGAAGAGTTGAGTGGGGATGTCCCGCATTCTCTTTGGAAAATTTGCTATTTTTATATAATGTATATTTTAAGAGTCAAGCTTTTTTGCACTTTTTTTTATAACGCAAAAATAAATAAAAAAAAATATTGACAAAACATTTTTTTGATATAGTATGCCCCTCAAATAAGAATTATATATCAATAATAATTATATATCAATAAGATTTGCCCACATAGCTCAGTGTTAGAGTGTTCTTTATGACAAAGAAAGACATTGGTTGGATTCCAGTTGTGGGCACAAAGACGCTAAAATAAATGGGTAGGATAAGGGTTTCGAAAATCTTTAGCCATAATTTTTTCCCCTCCTGCCCTTTAGCGTCTACGGCTTCATGCTTGTCGGCTCTAGATTATAGAGTAACAGCTCCTTCGGATGTGATATCCCAAGGAGTTTTTTTTATTTTTAAGAGTTTTTTTATTTATCTAATATGATAAAATCATCATACTGAGCAAAATTTAAGACTATTCTTGCTTGCTCGTCTAACAAATCAAGATCAAGACTTGATGACGAAAGTCGTTTGACTTTGTCTTCTAGATCACTTCTTTCTGATTGTTTTTTATTTAATATCAATTGCGACTCGGAGATTTGCTTATTTAAGTAAAACATTCTAATAAGTCCTCTATCTCCTGATATAATGTGATAAGAAAAATAAAAAAACAAAAACATCAATAGCAATAAAAGCCACGAGTTTTTAAGATAGTGCCTTAATTCTGTGTTAGTCTTAATCATTTGTATTCCCCATGGCGGCACTATGACATGTTTAAGTTAAAATTCAATTAATCTAAAAAATTTACTTGAAAACAATTCAAAACGTTTTACTATCTTTTTTATATAAAGTAATTGAGGAGAGCAAAATGAGCATCATATTAAAACAAAATGAATACATCAAACACGAGGCAAACATTGGCTTTGCCTATTTTATATTTCCACTTTTGTTTTTGGCGGGAGGCTCTGTTATTATATTTAGGGCGATTTCTTTTATGCAAAAATATAACTGGTGGTCTTGGCAAGGTGTTACACTACCAATTGAATATGTGCAAATACCCATGATAATTTTGGGAGCAGCACTTCTTATGCCTTGTTTTCATCTGTTTTTATACAACAACACAAAAAGATTTATTATTACAAATGAGAGAATTTATGTAAAAAAAGGAATCCTTAATACAACTGAAACTGAAATTCCTA
>CAYJOO010000118.1:0-2465 GCA_964371845.1 uncultured Azospirillaceae bacterium
ATTTATATTATGAAAACAAAAATAAAAAATGGACTATACGCAATAATAAGTGTAGTGATAACGCTCTTATTATGCAAACACTTCACTTCAATGGGCACAACTACTTGGTATGTTGCCACTGACAAACCAATCATAACACCACCAAATTATGTTTTCCCAATCGCTTGGAATATATTATATGTCTTGCTTGCCATCAGTTTTTATAAAATATTGTCATCAACTCAAAACAATGCATATGCAAAAAGATTATATATTGGGCAATTGGCATTGCAAGTGTTGTGGTGCTATGCTTTCTTTGGCAATCAATTGCTGATAATGGGAGCTGTTATTTTATTTTCCTTAAATATATTTGCATTTAAGATGTTCAAAGAGTTTCAAAAAATAAACAAAGCTGCAGCCAATATGCTTGTGCCATACTGCATATGGATATTGTTTGCATTTATCTTAAACTTGGCATTTGTTATATAAAAAATGGCGGTTATTCACCGCCATAATTTTATGCTTTTTTTCCAGCTTGTGCCTTGAGCACTGTCTTCTAGTATAATGCCTTCTGCCAAAAGCTGAGCTCTTATGGCATCTGCCGTTACAAAGTCTTTGTTTTTCTTTGCCTCTGCTCTTGCGTTTATTTTTTCAGCAATTGCATTTTCATCAACACCAGCCTTAAACCATGCTTGTGGGTTGTTATATAATAGGCCAAGCAACTCAGCAGAAGCAACAAAAACAGCTTTTGCAGTTTTCTTTTCTTCTGATGTTTGTGCTTTGTTTAGGTTTGAGGCAAGTTCGTGCAAATAAGATATTGCAAGAGGAGTGTTTAAGTCATCAGACATTGCATCAATAACTCGTTGGTCAGGTTTTGCCTCATCAAAAGAGATGTCAATGTTTTGTAATAGGGCATTATAAAACTTGTCTAATATAGATTTTGCAAGTTCCAAATTTTCAAACGTAAAATTGTATGGCTGATGATAATGAGTTGACAAGAATGCCAATCTTAATGCTTCAGGTTCATATTTTGCCAAAATTTCTTCTACTGTATAAAAATTGTTTAACGATTTACTCATCTTCTGCCCATTAACCATAAGCATTCCTGCATGCATCCAATATTTTGCATACGTATCATTTGGGTTTGCACACATACTTTGTGCACATGCATTTTCATGATGCGGAAAAATAAGATCATTACCCCCACCATGAATATCAAAGCTATCTCCCAAAAGTTTTGAGCTCATTGCTGAGCATTCCAAATGCCATCCTGGGCGACCATAACCCCATGGGCTTTCCCAACCTTGTTCACCAGCTTCTTTGTTTGCAGGTTTCCATAGCACAAAATCTGCAGGGTTGTTTTTATAGTCAGACACTTCGATTCTTGCTCCTGCAACAAGGTCTTTAAGAGCCTTGCCAGACAATGATCCATATTTTGCATAGCTATTAACATCAAACAAAACGTGCCCTTCAGAAACATAAGCATGTTTGTTGCTTAATATTTTTTCAACAATTTCAATCATTTCTGCAATATATTCAGTTGCTTTTGGGCGATATGTTGGCTCAAGCACATTTAACTTTTTCATATCATCTAAATACCACTGCAATGTTTGTGCTGTGATTTCATAAATAGATTTTCCTGTTTCTTGTGCTTTGTTTAATATTTTGTCATCAACGTCTGTAACATTGGCTGCATATTTCACATTTTCAACACCAAAAGTATGTCTCAAAATTCTAAAAAAAGCATCAAAAACAACAGCGGTTTTTGCGTTGCCCAAATGAGCTTTGTCATAAACTGTAGGACCACACACATACAAAGACACTTTTCCATCATCAATAGGGATAAAGTCTTGTTTTTTCTTTGTTAGTGTGTTATATATTTTCATATTAAAATTGTCCTTTTATATATTATTAAAATTTACTTGGTTAATAATAATAAAAAAAAATAAAGATTCAATAATTTTATTGTTGACAATAAAATAAAAGTATATATAACTACTCTCAGTTCTACAGAACAGGCCAGATGGTCCCATCGTCTAGAGGCCTAGGACACGTCCCTTTCACGGATGAGACACGGGTTCGACTCCCGTTGGGATCACCAAAATCAAACCACCCTTTGAGGGTGGTTTTGTTTTGGTGATTTTAAGCCGAGCCCGTGAAGTAAGGGTTCGAGACTGAAGTGAGAGGCAGACGGAAATATGCCGGCGAGCGAACGAAGGACGCCAAGCATTGCTTGAAAAGCAATGTCGCCGGCACTCCCGTTGGGATTCAATATTTTCCCCACCCTTTATGGATGGTTTTTATAAATTAAATGTATCTATTGAAGTGAGATTGTAGAGCCCCAAACTTCATTTTTTAACGCATTTTATTAAAGATTGCTATAGAGAGAAGTTGCAAACACGGCCTATCGTAATCTCCTCTTGTAGCACATTCATTATTTAAGTATTTGCGATCTTTAATTATTTCTTTATACCAATTAGACAACT
>CAYJOO010000119.1:0-2461 GCA_964371845.1 uncultured Azospirillaceae bacterium
CCAGGTTTGTATTCTCTTTTTTGGAATGGAGAGTTTGCAGCACCCCATAAACTTGCGCCGTAGCGTCTTTCTGCTTTTTTCTTTGCAGATACAATACTTTTCATATTATATGTTCCTTTTTTTTTTATTACGTTATTGTCCCGATAGTCTCCTAGGAGCGTGGCATCTTGCAGCCCTCATTCTCGGAAGTGATGCTATTTATAATATATTCTTTTTAAAAATCAAGCACTTTTTTATATATATCACATTCTAAACTCAGATGTTTTAAAAGATTTTTGAAGATGTTCTTTTAAGCCGTTGTCATTAAAAAACTCTTCACACTCAAACTCTTGTGTTGTTTTGTCTGATTCTATAGGGCGATATTTTTGGATATGATAATTTTTTACCCCAATATCTTTTAAGCTATTTGCTATGCTATAAATGTCTGCAACGTTCAATAGCCTTGGGTCACACGTGGTTCTGCACTCAAAGTCTATGCCACTTTTTACAAGCATGTTTAAGCTTTTTATGACAGCGTCAAAATGATTGGGCCCTGTTATGGCGTTGTATTTGTCTTTTTGCAAGGGAGCTTTGATGTCAAAACCAACCCAGTCTAATAAAGGCAAAACTTTTTTGAAAGCCTCTGGACGATAGCCGCCTGTATGCAAACCAATTTTATAACCAAGTGCTTTTACCTCTGAGATGGCCTGATACAAACCGTCTTGCACCAAAGGCTCACCACCTGAGAAGACAACGCCATCTAAGGCTTTGGTTCTGGTCTTTAAGAAGTCTACAAATTTGTCCCAAGCAAAGCCTGTTTGCACATTGATTGGTTGTAATAAGTGATTGTAGCAAAATGGGCACTTCCATGGGCAACCTTGCATAAAAATTGCTGCTGAAATGTGGTTTGGATAATCTACCATTGAAAAGGTTTCTACCCCGCCGATGTTTATTATATTTGTCATGGTATCCTTATACAATAAAGGCGGGAGCAAGCTCCCGCCCAATTATCATTGTTTGTATTATTCTGCAGCAACTCTGAAAGCGTCTGCGTTAACAGCAACTTCTTCACAGAAGCATTTTCTTGAATAAAACTCAGATTTTTTGCCTTTGTTGAATTCTGATACTGGTCTGAAATAGCCCATAACCCTTGTCCAAACCTCGCAAGTTTGTCTTTCTGAATCTGCTAATTTAATATCGTTAAAGTCGATTACTTGTGTCATTTTTTTTATTCCTTCTTAAAAAATTGTTAGTTTGGATTATGCAACGTCATTACTTGCTGTTGCTTGGTTTCTTTTTTGGGTTAGTAGTTCTTCATCACAGTGTGGGCAGAACTTGTGCTCACCAGATAGGTATCCATGTTTTGGGCAAACAGAAAACGTTGGAGTTACTGTTACATATGGAAGGCGGTAGTTGGTTAAAACCCTTTTAACTAACTGAGCACAAACCTTTGGTGAGGAAATGCGTTGGTTCATATACAAGTGCAATACTGTGCCGCCTGTATATTTTGTTTGCAATTTGTCTTGAAGATCAAGAGCTTCAAATGGGTCATCTGTATAACCAACTGGCAATTGAGAAGAGTTTGTGTAGTATGGGTTTTCTTCTGTGCCTGCTTGGATAATGCCTTTATAACGTTTTTTGTCTTCACGAGCAAAACGATATGTTGCGCTTTCTGCAGGAGTTGCTTCTAGGTTGTACATTGAGCCAGTTTCTTCTTGAATTTTAACCAGTCTATCTCTGATATGGTCTAATACTTTTTGAGCAAAATCTTGACCCCAAGTTGATGAAATGTCTTCTTTGCCGTCTGTGAAGTTGGCAATCATTTCATTAAAGCCATTAACACCAATTGTTGAGAAGTGGTTTCTTAATGTGCCCAAATAACGTTTTGTGAATGGGAACAAACCTTGATCAATCAAACGAGAGATTAATTTTCTTTTCATTTCTAATGATTTTTTAGAAAGTTCTAACAACTCGTCAATTCTGTTTAATAGTCCTTGCTCATCACCTTTATAAACATAGCCAAGTCTTGCGCAGTTAAATGTTACCACACCAACTGAGCCAGTTTGTTCTGCAGAACCAAATAAACCATTGCCTTTTGCCAATAATTCACGCAAGTCTAATTGCAAGCGGCAGCACATTGATCTGATTTGTTTTGGCTCAAGAACAGAGTTGATGAAGTTTTGGAAATATGGAAGACCATATTTTGCAGTCATTTCAAACAAGATCTCTGCATTTTTATCATTCCAGTCAAAATCTTTTGTAATGTTATATGTTGGAATTGGGAATGTAAATGGACGACCTTTGGCATCACCACCCATCATAACTGTGATGTATGCTTTATTAATCATTGCCATTTCTTCTTTTAAGTCACCATATGTGAAGTCTTGCTCAACACCTGCAATAATTGGGTGAGTGTCAACATAATCTTCTGGGCAAGTCCAGTCAAACGTAAAGTTTGTAAATGGTGTTTGAGAACCCCAAC
>CAYJOO010000120.1:0-2437 GCA_964371845.1 uncultured Azospirillaceae bacterium
ATGACTTTATTATAATGAACATGACGCAAATGCAAGATATGATGGAAAGCTCAACCCAAGTATTGACCATTTTACTTGGCTCTATTGCATCAATATCTTTGCTTGTGGGTGGTATTGGGATTATGAATATTATGCTTGTATCTGTTACTGAACGAACAAGAGAAATTGGCATTAGGATGGCAATTGGGGCAAAAAAATGGGATATTAGGCTGCAGTTTGTGATGGAGGCTGTTGTGCTTTCTTTGATTGGTGGCTTAATTGGGGTTTTGATTGGGGTTGTTGGTGCAATGTTTATGCCTGGGTTGGGCAATTTTGAGCCAATAATAGACCTTACTTATGTGATTGTTCCGTTTTGTTTTTCTGGAATCGTGGGGATTATATTTGGTTATTATCCTGCATTTAAGGCATCTTTTTTAAACCCTATCAATGCTTTGAGGTTTGAATAAAAAACTTTACATTTATGATTTTTACTTTATAATTTATTTTGCAGTCAAGATGGCTTGATTGTGGTGTCTCAAAAACATCTTCGAGGAGGCTCTCACCCATGGTGGAGTCCGTGAATAAGGCACCTGCTTAATAAGCGGGACTGTCCTCGACAGTTTTTGAGCTCCACCACCCATTTTATTTTGGGTGGTTATTTTTAACTACCCCGTTTTGGCTGTCGCCAATCCACCCCTTCACGGGGCAAAGGGGAATAAATAGGAGCAAAACTGATGAGTAATAAAAAATCAAAAAAATGGCATGAAATTGTCGCCAATGAAAAAGTAGATTTTGAAATGAGTTATAATCAAGCAGTTAGATTAATTGCACATTTACAAAATTGTTTATTGCAATTATCTGCAAGTTACAAAAATCTTGTAGATAAGTAAAAAAAAGCTCCGCAATAACGGAGCTTTTCTTTATGCTTTATAATTAAAAAGCAATTTTGAAGTTTGCACCTAAACTGTATACATAATCAATATATGTCATTGATGTGGCGCCTATCATATAATCACCATAAAGACCAACACTCATAGTATCTGAAAGATTATAATTCACTTGAGCTTGAGCATATACTTCATCACGAGATTTAGTCTCAAAGTTTTTGTTTGCAAATCCGTCTTTGGTATGTACCCATTTGATACCTGTGTCTGTTGAAAACTTGCCAAAATTTTTGTATGCACCTGCATAAGTTGTATAAATCCAATTATTTTCTAAGGCGCTGTCAAGCTCATTTATTGCAGATAGATAATTATCAGATTCACTAGCTGTGTTTAATACATATTTTGCATCAAATGAGATATATGGAAGAAAACCATTTGTCATTTCATAACCAACTTTTGCGCCAAGAGTGAAGTTTTTTTCCCAGTTGTTAACATCTTCATTTGAAAAGAAGCTGTCTAATTTATAAGTGTTATAGTTTGCCTTGAACTGTGTTAAAACGTTGTTGAATTGTTTATTATATTTTAAGCCAACTGTATAATCAAAATTGTGAGAGTTGTTATATTCTACGCTCATATAATCAGCATAATTATTGTCAAAAGTATTGCCAATTGCAGCAAAAACACTCATATTATCTGTCACGCCATAAGAAAGCTCTTGTTTTGCATGCCAACCATTTGAATAATTACCACCATCGAAATTAGCGCGTTTGTATTCTAACGCTGTTTCTGATAACATTTTGCCTTTTGTTGGAAGATAAAATGGAGAATTTATATCTGCTGCTTGAGCTGACGTTGCAACCAAAACAATTGCAGATGTTAATATTGCATTTTTTAGTTTCATAGTTTTTTCCTTTTTTATAAAAACTTAATTTACAGCATTAATACTACTTTAGTAGTATTAAAAAAGTGTTTAAAAAAGAGTGAGATAGTTAAACCTCACTCTTTTAATATTAAGTTTGCGATTAGTTAACTTGAAGATTAACTGCAGACTTTTTGCCTTTTTCTTCTGCGATGTCATAAGAGATTGCTTGATTTTCATCCAAACCTCTTAATCCTGCAGCTTGAACAGCAGTAATGTGAACAAACACATCTTCACCACCAGCTTCTGGTTGAATGAAGCCATAACCTTTTGTTTTGTTAAACCATTTTACTGTGCCTTTAAGCATATTTTTATTCCTTTAATAAAATTACCCAAACAAACCATTTGTAAGGGGCCGTAGATTCTTAATATTATCCCTCTCTTTTAAAGAATCTACCTTTTATAAAAGATAAGAAAACTTTATAGATTTTATAATAAATCAAAATCAACATTGTTAATGTTATCCCATTTTTTATAATAAGCAATAAAAAAATAAAAAAAGTTCTTGCATATTATTTTTTTATGTTTTATATCTCTTTTATCGAAAGAAATTTTGATAAAGATTTTAAGGGGGTGTGGCGGAACTGGTAGACGCGCTAGACTCAAAATCTTGTGTCCTCTGGACGTGCCGGTTCGAGTCCGGCCACCCCTACCA
>CAYJOO010000121.1:0-2409 GCA_964371845.1 uncultured Azospirillaceae bacterium
AACCTCGTCTTTTAGCATTAGGTTTTCAACGTTTGTTTTTGGGATGATGCACCCTTGTGTGCCAGTTAAGCCTTTGTGTGAGCACACATCAAAGAAACCTTCAATTTTTTCATTCACTCCGCCAATTGGTTGAATTTCTCCAAACTGGTTGATTGAGCCTGTGACGGCTATGTCTTGTCTGATTGGCATGCCAGATATTGCAGATAACAAGCAGAAATATTCTGTTGATGATGCACTGTCGCCGTCAACTCCGCCATATGATTGCTCAAAAACAATTGAGGCAGAAAGTGATAAAGGAGTTTCTTTGGCAAAACGGTTTGCAAGAAGACTTTGTAATATCAAAATGCCTTTGTCATGAATTGGGCCTGAAAGTTCAATTTCTCTTTCAACACTTATAAAGTCGCCTTTGCCTATGCGGGTTTGCACTGTAATTCTTGCAGGTTTGCCAAATGAGTGCTTGGTAAAGCTATAGACCACAAGGCCGTTTATTTGCCCAACCTTTTGACCTGAGATATCCATTAATATTGAGCCTTTGTCAATTTGCTCTAGCATGAGCTCTTTGATGCGTCCCAAACGATAAATCTGAGATTCAATTGCTTGCTCAATGTGGTTTTTGCCAATGATTTTTGCATTTGATTTTCTTGCCCAATAATCTGCCTCACGTAATAAATCTCCTATTGATGTGATGTGTGCAGTTAGTTTGTTTTGGTTGTCAGACATTCTTGATGAATATTCAATAATTCTGGCAACAGCTTGTTTGTTTAAGGCTCTTAATTTCTTCTTTTTTGAAAGCGAGCCGATTAACTTTGCGTATTCAATTTCATGCTCTGGGCTTCTTTCCATGCTGTGGCAGAAGTCAGCCTCAACTTTGAAGAAGTCAGAAAAATCAGGATCTCTTTCAACCAGCAAGTCATATAGCTCTGTGTCTCCGGTTAAAATTACTTTAACGTCCAAAGGAATTGGCTCTGGGTCAAGAGATATGGTTGTAAAACTTGTTTCATCACTTGGGGCTTCTATTTTTACGACTTTTGATGATAATGCACGCTTTAGTGAATCCCATGCAAAAGGTTGCATTAATAGTTTTCTTGCATCTATTAATAAAAAGCCACCGTTTGCATCATGTAACGCCCCTGCTTTAATTAGGGTAAAATCTGTTAAAAGAGCACCAAATTGTTGCACTCTTTCTACTTTGCCAACAAGATTGCCTTGTGTTGGATGATCCAATAAGATGATTGGGGCGCCGCTGTCTTTTTCTTGTTTTACGACAACGTTTACTTTGAATTTTGCAAGTTTGTCATCATCTGTTTTGTTCATTCTGCTCAAAAGCAAAGCCATTGGATCTTCTGGGTTTTCACAAGCTTGCTGTGGCAAAAATTCTTCAATATTTTCTAAGATGTATTCTTGAATTTCCTTTAAGTATTGTACGGCTTTTTTGTTTGATTTATATTTTGCTTTTATATCATCAATGGGTGTTTTAACAACAGATTTTGTAAATTTTTCTCTTAAATTGTCAACTTCTTGCTGTTGTTTTTCTTCCCAAACAGGAAGGCCTTGAGATGCTTTTTCTATTTCATTTTGCATAAAGTTCAAGTCATCCATTAATGAATGTTTGTCTTCTTCAGAAAGCTCGTTAAAAGCATCAGGGCTTAAAACTTCACCATCTTTAACTGGGGCGACAACCAAGCCAACCGGCATATGAAGTAAAGAAACACTTTTTCCTTTTGCTTTTTTTTGCAAAAGGGTTATGTATTCATCTTTTTTGTGTTTGTATTTTTCTTTGATGATTTCAATGCCTGCATGATATTCTTCACTATCCATAATAATAGGGAGAGCCGCCTGAAAATGCTCAATTAAGTTATCAATTGACTTTGCAAAGTTTTGAGCAGTTGTTGGCTCAAAAGGGATGGCAATTGGTTTGTGTGGCTCATCAAAATTATAAACATATGCCCAGTCTTGGGGAGTGGGGCGTTTTGATGCTTCTTCTTTTAAGAGGCGTTTGACCAAAGATGTTTTGCCAGTGCCTTCAGCACCCAAACAAAATAAATTATATCCTTTTG
Organism: uncultured Azospirillaceae bacterium; assembly: GCA_964371845.1. Taxonomy (GTDB): domain Bacteria; phylum Pseudomonadota; class Alphaproteobacteria; order RF32; family CAG-239; genus JAWXUC01. The sequence continues at coordinate 2,058 of CAYJOO010000121.1, forward strand.
ATTTGATATTTATTCCAAGCTCAACTGCTGAAATTGCTCTGTCTTGCCCAAGGGCAGATAGTCTTTCTTCTAACTCGTTTGTAGAGCTAAACTCAAAAGCGCTTGGGTCACATTTTTTATAAACTTCTTGAGAAGATAATTTTGATATTGTCATGATTATAATTCCTTTTATATTGACATATATAATATATAGCTTAAAAAACAATTAAAGCCGGTTATTTTTATGGACGGATGGCAGAGTGGCTGAATGCGCACGCTTGGAAAGCGTGTTTGCGTGAAAACGTAACGGGAGTTCGAATCTCCCTCCGTCCGCCAGTTTATAAATAAAACCAAGGCTTACAACCTTGTTCGA
>CAYJOO010000122.1:0-2344 GCA_964371845.1 uncultured Azospirillaceae bacterium
CTCTTTCCATTCTAAGAAGACCCATTCTGTATTGGTTTTCCATTAATTCACCAACAGAACGAACACGACGATTGCCCAAGTGATCAATATCATCAACTTGGCCTTTGCCGTCTTTTAGGTCTATCATTCTTTTTACGATTTTTAAGATATCATCGCTTCTTAATACTTTCATTGTGTCTGGAGCGTCATCAAATGAAATGTCCAATGATGCGTTCATTTTAACACGACCAACTGATGATAAGTCATATCTTTCATTATCAAAGAACATATTGTGGAATAATGCAGAAGCAGTTTCTAGCAATGGTGGCTCACCTGGGCGCATAACGCGATAGATGTCTAACAATGCTTCTTCACGGCAAGAGTTTTTGTCTGCCATTAATGTGTTTCTGATATATGGGCCATTGTTAATATAATCAATGAACAATGCTTCAATTGATTTAATTTTATTTTCTTTGAATTTTGCTAATAATTCTTCTGTGATTTCTTCACCGGCTTCTGCAATTTGTATGCCATCTTTTAAGATAACATTTTTTGCAATAAATTTGCCGATTAAGTCTTCTTTTGGAACTACGATATATTCTAAGCCAGCATCTTTTAATTTTTGTGCTGAACGAGCATTTAATTTTTTGCCTGCTTTTTCTGCAACTTCACCTGTTTGGGCGTTGATTAAATCATTTTCTAATTTTACACCTTTGAATTGTGATGGCTCAAACTTTAATTTGAATGCTTTTTTATCTTCTGAGAATGTTTGAATTTCATAAAAATATGCCAAGATATCTTCTTTGCTCATACCTTTGATATCTGCTGGGTCAATCTCTTGCCCTTTTTCTTTTAATTTGGCAATTTTTGCTTCTGTTTGACTTGAGTATAGGGAATATAATACTGAAGTTACAGGCAATTTTCTTCTTCTGTCAATACGAGCATATACCATATCTTTTGCATCAAACTCAAAGTCCAACCATGAACCACGGTAAGGAATGATGCGAGCAGCAAATATATATTTTCCTGATGCTACTGTTTTGCCACCATCGTGGTCAAAAAACACACCTGGAGATCTGTGCATTTGAGATACAACAACACGCTCTGTTCCGTTAAAGATAAATGTGCCTTTGTCTGTCATTAATGGCAAATCACCCATATATACGTCTTGCTCTTTGATGTCACGGATTGACTTTGCACCAGTTGCTTCATCAATATCCCAAACTACCAAACGCAAAGTTGCTTTTACGGCTGCTTGATAAGTCATATCACGTTTGATACATTCTTCAACGTCATATTTTGGCTCTTCGAGTTCATACTTTACAAACTCTAGCTCACCGTTGCCGGCGTAGTCATTAATTGGAAAAATTGAATTGAAAACATCTTCTAATGCGAAATCGCAGTTTTGATCCTGGTTTCCGATAAAATTGTCATATGATACTTTTTGGATGTCTATTAAGTTTGGCATGTTGACAATAGCGTCAATCTTGCCGAAATTTCTTCTTACTCTTTTTTTGCTAACATAAGATTCTTGCATTGTGTTTTTATTCCCTAATAAAATGTGATTGGTAGTTTTCCTACCTTTATTTAAAACAACAAAACCGCTACCAATTGTTTGATAACGTTTGAAACCTTTTTCCCCCGCGCTGACAACTGTGCCACGCTCAAAAAGATTACATAATAATTATAATTTGCGACAAGCGCAAGTAGAGGGCGGATTATGCACCCGCCCCTTGCAGATTTGAAATTATTTCATTTCAACAGTAGCACCAGCTGCTTCTAATTTTGCTTTCAACTCTTCAGCTTCAGCTTTAGAAACGCCTTCTTTAACTGTTTGTGGCGCGCCATCAACCATGTCTTTTGCTTCTTTCAAGCCCAAGCCAGTGATAGCTCTAATTTCTTTAATCACGTTGATTTTTGCATCACCTGCAGATTTTAATACAACTGTGAATTCATCTTGCTCAGCAGCAGCGCCGCCAGCAGCAGCGCCACCAGCAACTGCAACAGCAGCAGCGGCAGAAACGCCCCAAGTTTCTTCTAACATTTTTGATAAGTCAGCAGCTTCTAAAATTGTTAATGCTGACAATTCTTCAACTAATTTAGCTAAATCAGCCATTTTTTTTCTCCTAAATAAATTATATTAATACAAAAAATTACTTCTCTGAATATGCTTTCAACACTCTTGCAATTTTGCCTGCAGGTGCTTGAACCAAACCAATGATTTTTGCACGCAACTCGTCCAATGAAGGAAGAGATGCATAAGTTTTAATCTCGTCAATAGTCAAGATTTGGTTACCCAAACCACCGCCTAATACAACAAAATTTTCATTAGTTTTTGCAAATTCAACACAAACTTTTGTTGCTG
>CAYJOO010000123.1:0-2342 GCA_964371845.1 uncultured Azospirillaceae bacterium
CAAGATATTAAAGGTAAAAACATAGCTATGATAAGAGGTGATAAAAATAATAATACAGCAGACAGATTACCCGAAAAGTTAAAAGAAGCGCAGGAAATATGCTTAGAAAGTTTGAAAAATGGATATTATAATAAAAAGTATTAAAGAATTATAGCCCGTAAACCGTAAGGCGGCGCCAGCCAAATAGAACAAAAGAGCTTTTTTAGCTCTTTTTTCTTTATATATCAAGCATTTATCAGGAGTTCGGAAGTCTCCTTTGAAAAATCATCATTTTTTTTATATTTCCGAACTAATTTATCTTAAGTCCCTGTTTTTCTTAGCGTTGCCATTTTGCAATCCCATATCGTAAATATAATCATTTACATTTTTGTTTTTAGGTTTAAGATAATTTCATAATAAAAAAGAGAAACTTTATGAAAAATAAAATTAACATACCTTTAGAAGAAAATTTACCAACAAAAGAAAATGGCTTACTTAAGTGGTTTTGGTTTTTTACATACCCAACAAGAGTTCACTTTTTTTTAATTTTTATCAGCAGATTTATTCGCTTCTTTTTGGTTGGTTTGGTACCTTTGTTTATTGGGCAAATGATAAATGTTTTTGAATCAGGTCAGGTTTTTAAAGACACTTGGGCTTTTTGGCAAATATTTATAATTTTATCGGTGATTCAGGTTGGCGTATTGTTTGATGATATGACAATTCCTTATCACAGAACGTTACAGGCTAAAATCTGTGCTTCTTTTTCTTTGTTTTGTTTAAATTATATGTCCAAACTACCTTTATCTTGGCATAATCAAAATGGTTCTGGTACAAAAATCCAAAGAATTGAAACGGCTAAAAAAAATCTTTCAAACTTGGTTCATTTTTTTGCATTAGATATCTGCAAAGATTTAGGAAACATAATAGGGCTATTGGTATCAATTTATTTTATGAATGCTCCGCTTATATTCATTTTATTATTAGTTTTATATTGCATTATATATATATTAGTTGGCTGGTACTTTGTTTCTAAATCTGTTGTTTTTGTTGACTCTGCAAATAAAGAATTAGAGATTTTATCATCCAAAATTTATGAGTTTATATCTTCAATTTCAATACTGAAATTATTTAATCTTAAATCTTATTTACAAGCAAAAGCAAACGAAAGTGAAGATAAAATATTAGAGGCAAACTACAACAGAGGAAAAGTAGGTTTTAAAAAGTGGTTTTCTTTAGGGCTTATTGCATATGTGTTTTTTGCGCTCAGCATTATTTTAGCTTTTTATTCAATATTAGATAAGAAGATAGAGGTAAGTGCCTTTGCAACGATTGTCTTAGCTATGACAAATGCCAAGAAAATTCTAAGTGGGTTTACTTTATTATTAAATGTTTTTGTTGTTCAGAAGACTTCATTTTTAAGAATAAAAGAGACGTTGACCCAAAAGCCAGAAAATGTTGATTTTAAGCCGTTTGTTAATCTTGATAAAAAATGGAAGAAAATAAGTTTTGAAAATGTAGGGTTTGTTTATAAAGAAGAAAACAAAAAGGTGTTTGATAACTTTAATCTTACAATTAATCAGGGTGAGCGAATTGGCATTGTTGGTTCTAGTGGTGCTGGAAAATCAACTTTGATTAATCTTTTAATGAAGCAAAATCTTGTTGATAAGGGTGTTATAAAAATTGATGGTGTTGATATAAAAAACATAAAACAAGACAGATGGTTAGAAGAGTTTGCGGTTGTGCCGCAAAGTGTGTCTTTGTTTAATTTAAGTATTGAAGAAAATATTTTGCTAAACAAAAAGACCTCTAAGGCAAAATTTAATAAATATATAAAACTTGCTTATGCTGATGAGTTTGTTAATGAAATGCCATTAAAGTCTCAAAGTATTATTGGTGAAAAAGGTGTTAAGTTGTCTGGTGGGCAGGCGCAACGCATTGGCATTGCCAGAGCATTGGCAAAAGAGGCTAATATTATGATTTTCGATGAGGCAACATCAGCGCTTGATAGCCAATCAGAAAAATATATTCAAAAAGCTATTGATAACTCATTTGCAAACAAAACCCTTGTTGTGATTGCGCATAGATTATCAACTTTGAAAAACATGGATAGAATAATTGTTTTAGACAAGGGTAAAGTGGCAGAAATCGGCTCACATAAAAAGCTGATAAGCAAAAAAGGTTTGTATTACAAAATGTGGCAAGCACAATATAAGGATGAGTAGAGTTTAATTATTTTACAAAAAGACCCTAAGGGGCCGTTTTGAAAAAATATTAAAAGCTAGTCCGTAAACCGTAAGGCGGCGCCAGTCAAAAAAATATCCTCCAACCTTTTTAAGGTTTGGGGGATTTTTTTTGCCCTTGTG
>CAYJOO010000124.1:0-2338 GCA_964371845.1 uncultured Azospirillaceae bacterium
ATAGTTATCTTTCTTTTGGCTTATCTTCAAAGTATAAAGACCAGCCATTATCACAACGCATTCTAGTTTTGTCAGATACAATTCTAAATAATGCGTTTGGGCAGTCAGTTGCGCATAAATATAATTGCTCATATTCATCTTTTGGCACAACTCTCAAAGCGTTTTCAAATTTTTCAATAAGCTTTTTGTCATCCGCTTCTTTTGCTTCATTAAGTGCATCTTGCAAAAAAGTATATGCAAAATCAAACTTGTCATCATTAATGCAAAAAACATCAATGGTTTCTTTAAGTTCTCCTTCATATCTTGACTCACAAGAAAAGGTGTCTATAAAAGATATATCACTTGTTCCTTGTCTTGGGTGAGCGATTAAAAAAATTGATTTTTTCATAATTTTATAGTTTTAAATAGTTAATAATTTTTAATATGAAAATGTTTTATTATTATACGCATTTTTTGTCAAGTTATAAAAAAATAACAAAAAAGTGGCGAGGTTTCCCCCACCACTTGTTATCTTTCACTTAAAATTAAATTGTAGCGGCGAGCATTGCTCGCCACATTCAATTACACTTCTAGATCAGCACCAGTTGCTTGGTCAACGCGCTTTGCAGATAATTTTATCTTGCCTTTTGCATCAACGCCCAAACATTTAACCCAGATTTCATCACCTTCAGAAAGAACATCTGTTACATTTGCAACACGTTCATTCTTCAGCTCAGAAATATGAACCAAACCATCTGTAGAGCCAAGGAAGTTAACAAACGCGCCAAATTCCATAATTTTAACAACTTTACCTTTATAGATAACGCCTTCTTCTGGTTCTGCAACAATGTCATTAATCATTTTTAATGCAATTTTTGCATCATCTTCATTAACAGCAGCAACTCTTACAGAGCCATCATCTTCAATATCAATTTTTGTGTTTGATTTTTCAATAATGTCTCTAATTACTTTGCCACCAGTACCAATTACTTCTCTAATTTTATCTACTGGAATTTTAAGAGCAGTAATACGTGGTGCATGAGGAGCAACTTCAGGTCTTGCTTCAGCAATAGCTTTTGCCATCTCGCCCAAAATATGAACTCTGCCATCATGAGCTTGTTTAAGAGCTGTTGCCATGATTTCTTTTGTAATAGATGTGATTTTAATATCCATTTGAAGAGCTGTAATGCCGTCTTTTGTACCAGCAACCTTAAAGTCCATATCACCAAGGTGATCTTCATCACCTAAGATGTCTGTTAATACAGCAACTCTACCATCATCTTCTTTGATTAAGCCCATTGCAATACCTGCAACTGGTTTTGCCAAAGGCACACCAGAAGCCATCAAAGCCATAGATGTTCCGCAAACAGTTGCCATAGAAGAAGAACCATTTGATTCCATAATTTCAGAAACAACTCTTAATGTATATGGGAATAATTCTTTGTCTTTTGGCAACATTGGGTGAATTGCACGCCAAGCTAATTTTCCGTGACCAATTTCACGTCTGCCAGGAGCACCCATTCTGCCACATTCACCAACAGAAAAAGGAGGGAAGTTGTAGTTTAGCATAAATTCTTCTCTATAAGTTGGCATAATACCATCAATCAACTGGCTATCTTCACCAGTACCAAGAGTTGTTACAACAAGGGCTTGAGTTTCACCACGAGTAAACAATGCAGAACCATGAACCATTGGCAATACGTCTACTTGGCATTCAATTGGGCGAACAGTTGTTGTGTTTCTGCCATCAATACGACTACCAGTGTTTAATACGCGTTCGCGCACTACTTTTGCCATCAAGTTTTCAATAACATCGCCAATATATCTAACTTCTAGAGCGTTTTCCTCATCAACAAGAGCAACTGCTTTTTCTTTTGCCGCTGCCACTAGTGAGCCGCGCAATGCTTTGTCAGTTTCTTGATAAGCAACATCAAATTCTTTTTCTAAGCTATCTGCAACTTTTTTATAAAGAGTAGTATATTCAGCCGGAAACTCTGGAGCAACCCAAGCTTCTTTACCAGCTTCTTTTTTAAGTTCATTAATCATTGCAATAACTGGCTGAAAACCTTCAAAACCAAAATTAACAGCACCCAACATAACCTCTTCAGAAAGCTCTTGAGCTTCTGATTCAACCATTAACACGCCTTCACTTGTGCCGGCAACTGCCAATTCTAGTTGAGATTCTAATTGTTGTTCCATTGTTGGATTTAATACATATTCGCCATTAATATAGCCAATTTTTGCAGCAGCAATAGGGCCCAAGAATGGCACACCAGAGATGCTTAATGCAGCAGATGCTGCAATCATTGCTACTACATCAGAATCATGAACACCATCATGAGCAACAGTTGTGCAAACA
>CAYJOO010000125.1:0-2280 GCA_964371845.1 uncultured Azospirillaceae bacterium
CCATATTCTATAACTGATTTGAAGTATGGAGAGCGCATTTTCTTCCAATCATCTTGCCAATATTCTACAATAAACGCTCTTTCATCAACGAGTGATTTTCTTTTTATGAAGTTTGGAGACCCTATTTTCCACTCTTTTTTGAAGCGATAATCAGAAGGGGCAATCTCTGAGATATTAACACTTGCCAACAAAAGCCTTTTTGCTCCGTTTTTTTTGAACTGCATCATTTGCACCTCATCTGGGGTATATTTGTTTTTGTTCTTAAAAAGTGGATTTATGATAACAAGGTCATAATTTGTATTTGCAATTGCATCTATTTTTTGCTGTTTGTTTTCATAATCATCATCATCAAGGGCAATCCAATAATTTTTGACATCCTCAAACTCTTCTATCATATTTAAGTTTGAATCTTTTATATATTGTTTTTGGCCATTAACAAAAAACACGTCATTTTTTAAGATGCCATCAATTGAGTTTAAGTATTTTTTTGTAAACTTTGGCGTGCGCTTTGCTTTTGATAAAAAGTGTTTATCTTCTTGGCCGCTAATTGCTCTTTGATACCCAACAACACCTTTTTCATAATTATTGACGGTGAGCAAATCTTGCCCTTCATGCACAACAATTTGAAAGTTTGGATCAATATTTTTTGCATATGCAGAAAGCATCATAACATTATCCCTCATTTCTTTTGGATAGTTTATAAGCTCTTTTTGCAAAAATATTGGCTTGATGTTTATCTCTTCTTTGGTTAAGGGATTGGCACTATCAAGACCATATAAGCCAGCATTTGCAGATGTGGCATATATACATATTGAGCTTAATAAAATTGCTTTATTAAGTTGTAACATCTGGCTCTGTCCTTCCGGTTCTTGATTTTACTTCTAAGATTTCAAGAGCCACCTCAGTTAAGTCTTCTAACATTATGTTTGGATCTTCATTGATGTTTTGTGCATCATACTTTTCAAGATATAGCCTTATTGTTGCGCCAACTGTGCCTGTACCAGAAAGACGAGTTACAATTCTTGAGCCGTCTGTAAAGTATATTATCATACCATTTGTTGTTGATGAGCCATCAACCGGATCATTATATGTAAACTCAGTTGCCTCTTTTACAACAAATTTGCCATAAGTTTTGCCTGCAAGTGATGGTAATTTGTTTTTTAAGTCTTCCATCATTTTATCGGCAATGTTTTGATCAACAGCTTCATAAAATTTTAAGAGGTAATAGCTTCTGCCATATTCTTTCCAAAAATCTTGCATTATTTCTGAAACAGATTTTTTTGTTGCTGCAATTATGTTTAGCCAAAATAAAACTGCCCAAATCCCATCTTTTTCTCTGATATGATCAGAGCTTGTGCCAAAGCTTTCTTCTCCACAGAAGGCTATTTTTTTTGAATCCATCAGGTTAACAAAATACTTCCATCCTGTTGGTGTTTCATACCAATCCAAGCCCATTTTTTCTGCAACTCTTACAACTGCAAAAGAGGTTGGCATTGACTTTGCTATACCTGGAATGCCGTCTTTATACCCTGGGATTAGTTTGTGATATTTTGTTAATACAGCCAAGCTGTCTGACGGAGTTACAAAACAACTTTTGCCAAGGATTAGGTTTCTGTCTGCGTCTCCATCATTTGCGGCACCAAAATCTGTTGCATCTTTTGAATACATAAAGTCAACCAAAGGTTTTGCATATATAAGGTTTGGCTCTGGGTGTATTCCGCCAAAGTCTTCTAATGGGATTGCGTTTATAACGCTTCCTTTTTTTGCGCCAAGTATATTTTCAAATATTTCAACAGCATAAGGTCCTGACACAGCGTTCATTCCATCAAAGCGCATTGTAAAGCCTTGAGCAAACAAATTTTTAATTGCTTGAAAGTCAAAAATTTCTTGCATTAATTTTACGTATTCTGTTACAGGGTCCACAACTTCAATTTGCATTCCGTAATATTCAAAAAGACCTAGCTTTGATGTGTCAAAATCATTTGCTTCAATAATTTTGTACTCTGTTATTGTTTTGGTAATTTCATAAATTTTATCTGTAAGAGAGTTTGGAATTTGTCCACCTGTGTCTCCAGAAAATTTTATACCAAAGTCTTCTGTAATACCACCTGGATTATGAGATGCAGATAAAACTATGCCACCGTTTGTTTTGTTTTTTATAATAAGGTTTGATGCTGCAGGTGTTGAAAGCAAACCATCTTGACAAAATATAAGTTTTTTTAACCAATTTGCTACAGACATCTTTATTATTTTTTGGATAGTTTGTGCATTATAAAATCT
>CAYJOO010000126.1:0-2263 GCA_964371845.1 uncultured Azospirillaceae bacterium
GCTTTTTATTGGTTTATTTGGTGAGGCTCTCAACTAGCTCAACAAGTCCCTTGACGGAGATGTCTCTGGCTTCCTCGTATATCTTCTCTGGGATTGATATTGAGAAGTCCCCCTCAATCTCCAATATCAGTTCTGCGAAATCAAGGCTATCAGCCCCAAGATCATTGACAAGTTTTGAGTTTAGCTGAGCCTCGCCTTCTTCTAGTCCAAGCTTTTCAGTAATTATTAGAATTACTTTCTCTGCGATAGTTTCAGGTTCAGACTTGATTTCAATTATGGTATCTGCGATAGTTTCAGGTTCAGACTTGATTTCCCTTGTTTCCGGAGATTTTTTAGTAATGTTGTTTTTAGTATCATTACTTGCAACGGGTGAAGCAGGTTTGCGCTGCTCTTCTTTTGTAGGCTTTTGAGCTGGAGCAGGTTTGTTTTGCTCTTCCTTTGTAGCTTTTGGAGCTTTTGTTGGTGCAATATTTGCACCAGGAGAGTTTATCCACTTTTTGATATCCTCTTTTTTGTAAAAACCTGCCTTGCTGCTGACGTTTTCTCCATCTTTGTACATGCAAATAGCAGGAGGGCGGTTAATTCCCAAGCTCTTTGCTAGTTTGTAATGGTAATCCATCATTAGGATGTAGATTTTTACTCTACCTCCTGATTCATTGGCAATATCTTCAAGGATTTGCTGGTAATTTGCAAAAGCAAACCTCTTCCTTGCCGAAAAATAAATAATGACTATGCCAGGTTGTGAGACTGCTTTATCGAAGTCAAAGTTTTCTTGAGCATGTATTACATTGCTCGAAACTGCCACGGGTGCTTTAGGCTCCTCGGTTTTTGTTTGTTCTTCAACAACGACTATAGCTGCTTTAGGTTCCTCGGCTTTAGTTTGTTCTTCAGCAACAACCTCAGGGTTATTAGGCTCCTCGGCTTTAGTTTGCTCCTCAGCAACGACTATAGGCGAGTTGGGCTCTTTGATTTCGTTAGTTGAAGGTGCTATTTCCTCAATAATGGCTTCAGTTACTTCAGGCCCTTTGACTTCGTTAATTGAAGCTTGATTTTCCTGAGTTTTGATATCTACTGATGCCTCCTTGCCAGGGTTTTCAAATACTGATTCAAAGATGACGTTTTCATCAGCGTAAACTTTAATCGTTAGTCTCATAACTTTAATTTTTAGGTGAGTAATACTTAAGCTCAGATCGTTTATAATAACTGAACTAATAATTTTTGTCTATTTTGATAATAGTGCATATTTTTCTATTGTCAACGATTTATTTTTAGGAATATTTGCTGCTGTTTTCTTTCGGTTTGAGCAAAAAAGCATCAGAAATTAATCCGATGCTTTTTATTGTTTTATTGAATATTAAGTTATATTATCTTTGTGATTGCTTTAATTGAGCAATTTTTTGCACCGCAAGTTCATCTGCTTTTATAACTCCCGATTTTTCTTTTGATGTATTTGCCATGCGCCATTTTATAGCGTGCTTTTCTATTCCAAACTCATTTGCTTTAAGAACTTTTTGCTCTTCCTTAAAATCACCTAATCTGTTTAATGATGCTGCTAACTGATAATTAAGATTTGCTTTAACAGCATGTGCTGTCAAAACTTCTTCTTTTGATAGTGCTTTTTTTATAACCTCAACAGCCTCTAAAGGAGAGGTGTCTTGGTTGTATATAAAAGAATTAGCATATAGGTTTGCAACATTCATCGTTGGAGAAGTTTCTACAGCCAATCTTAATGATTCTTTTCTTGGAAAAAGTTTTTGTATCTCTTTTGGAGATTGCAAAGCCATGTCTGCCATTGCACTATATGCATAATGCCTATTGTCTTTATCAACTAGTTTAGTTATATTGGTCATGATTTTCATAAAGCTGTGACTTTTATCATAATTTTGTTGCTTGCCCCAATCAACATTATATGCTGAAGATGCTGCCATTAGTACTAGGATAATTTTTTCTGTTTCTTTGCTGTCATCTTTTTCTTTTATAATATTTGGCAGAACATCATTAACAAAGACTTGTTTTTTGCTTGATGTTGTTGTTGCGGTATTAAACCAATAATCTTCTTTTATATCATTGGGATTAATGCCTGTATTTTCTAGTAAAGAGTTCCACGCATCATAAATATTGCCTTGTAAGGCCATTCTTTCTATATCTTGGGTTGTTTTCTTTTCCATTTTAATATCCTCTTAGTTACTTTATATGATATTATCATAAAAACGAAAAATTGTAAAGAAAAACCTAAATGACTATAAAGTCAAATAGGTTCTTT
>CAYJOO010000127.1:0-2199 GCA_964371845.1 uncultured Azospirillaceae bacterium
TATCTTGACTATCCTCATTTGGTATTTCATCTATTTTTTGCCCACCATTAGGAGCAACCACCCCAACAATCACAGGTTCCAATATATGGCGTGTTTTTTTTGATGAATTAATAAATGGCATTCTCCACTCCATTCCAAGCTGCGGCATCACCCTACCAACTGTGCCACTATAATCATCATTATATTGATTAATATAATCAGAAACATAATAAACATCTGACTTCAAACTTGCTTGCATCTTATACTGTTCACCATATTTGCTTGTATAAGGCAATACCCAAGAATTAATCATCGTAAACCTTTGTGTTGATGTATCATCCTCATCTCTATTTACTGACGCAGCATTAAATTGAGTTTTAGTATATGCGCCATATTTACCAACATCACCATAATTTTCATAATCAAACAAAGGAGTAATAAAAGGCTGATTTGTATCTCTTAGCTCATAGCTTAAGGTCTTAAAATAATATGCCGATATTGCTGAATAATTTCTGTTATCAAAACCTTCAAACTTCACCTCAGATGTCAACCACGGATCATTTTCATCCGGAAGATTCAAATCTTTTAAATATGTCCTATCAGAAACATAGTTTATATCAGCATCAAAAAGCCAAAAGTCATTAATTTCATGCCTGATTTCTGAACGCAAAACACCTCTATATCTATCAGCATCTTCATCATTTAAGAATGAGCCATCAATCTCAAAATAACTATTCAAGTCATACTTTTTATATGTTCCACCCCATACAATTCCCTTATCAGAAGAAAATATTGGAGAAAACAAAAAGTCTTGGTGATCATCAATTGCCCAAAAATATCTCATTCCCAAATTTGGCCCCAAGTATGTGTCTGAACCAAAAGATGGTGTCAAAAAGCCACTGCGCCTTTTAACCTGTGGGTCAGGATGAGAGAAAAATGGCAAATAAAGCAATGGCATCCCACCAATTTCAAGCCTTGCATTTTTATAATATATGTCCTGATTTTTTGCATCATGCCTAACTGAGCTTGCCTTCAACTGCCATAAAGGATCACTTCCCTGACAAACATCACAAGGTGAATACGTTGCATTTTCCAAAATTTTATCATCATTTTCAAGCTTTGTTACCTTATTTGCAGAAAGCCTGGTTTTATCTTGCATTATAACCAAAACTTTTTGCATATCAGCTTTTGTCATTTTTGCAGTCAACTCTGCATATTCAGAAAAAACAACAGTGCCATTTTCTTCCATCAAAATCACATCACCAGTTGCAGTGATAGTATCATCATTTTGATTATAAATTACTTTATTTGCATATACTGTTAAGTTGTTTTTTACAATTTCCACATTGCCCACAGCATCAACTGTTGCCAAATCATTATAATATTCAACCACATCAGCATTAAAGTCGATATTCTCATTATCCTCATCAGATTCAACATCCAAAAAAGAAGTCAAATTTTTTGATGGCTCAACAGATACTGAGGTGTTCATGCTACCATCATAATTTGCATCACCAACCACAGGCATAAAAGCATCACCAGCTTTTGCATCAACACAAAATAGCAACGCAACAAGACCTAAGACCGCTGTCATTTTCTTTACCTTTGGTGGTTTGTAATAAAACAAAAAGGCCAACACAAACACAATCGGCAATAACAAAATCAAATACATCAAAAATGCATAATTATAATTATCAGATACTGCAGAAAAAATCATCAATTCAAGAGCCTGAATAAATACCATCGACAAACCAGATATACATAACACCCTGCCCTGTCCTCTTCTATTAAAGCCGCCAATCACAAGCCCCACCGCAGCAATTAATGCAAACAACAAATTATAAATCGGAGACAAAATCCTTTTATTAGCCTCTGCAAACTGTTTTGATTTTTCCTCCAAAGATAATTCTTCATTATTTGGGGCATCCCAAAGCTCTGCAAACGACAATGTTCTAACACTATCCTTCTTTTTGCTTTTTGCCTCAGTTGTGCCCAAATCTATGGAATATCTGTCAAACGAGGTTGTTTTAACCTCTTTATTTTTCTTTGAAAATTCTTGGCTAACACCATTAACCAAAATAATTCTGGGTTTTCCTTGAGTATATAAAAGTCTACCGAACTCTGCAAAAATCGTTTTCTTCTCAGTTGGGTTTTTCTCATCATTTATCAAAACGCCTTCAACAGAACCGTCTTTATTTTGCGTTGTCACAAAAACCATCA
>CAYJOO010000128.1:0-2128 GCA_964371845.1 uncultured Azospirillaceae bacterium
AACCCATTTGAATTGCGTGTTTGATGTTTTTTGCACTTACTGGCATAATCATAAATTCTTGAATGTCAATTGGGTTGTCTGCGTGCTCACCACCGTTGATGATGTTCATCATCGGAACTGGTAATGTGCGAGCCATAGTACCACCAAGGTATCTGTAAAGAGGTAAACCAGCTTCTTCAGCTTGAGCTTTTGCAACGGCCATAGAAACCGCCAAAATTGCGTTTGCACCCAATTTTGCTTTGTTTTCTGTGCCGTCTAATTCAATCATCATTTCATCAATTGCGATTTGATCATCAGCATCAACACCAGCCAATTCATCATAAATTGCTTCATTAACGTTTTCAACGGCTTTCAAAACACCTTTACCAAAGTAACGGTTTTTGTCTTCATCACGCAACTCAACAGCTTCATGCGCACCAGTAGATGCACCAGAAGGAACTGCAGCACGACCAAACGCACCTGATTGTAAAACAACATCAACTTCAACAGTTGGATTGCCGCGAGAATCTAAAATCTCACGAGCGTGGATATCAACGATAGCACTCATTTTTTTCTCCTATAATATAAATTTTTAATGCTAACGATAACTTAACCTTTTTTATTTATATGTCAACAATATATTTATTGTTTTTGAAGGATTTTTTAATGAAAAAATACAACATAACATTATGGCTTTTGGTTTTATATTATATAATATATTTTATTAACGCCAACTTTATAGAAAAGCCCAAACAAACCAATTCCACAGCAATTTATAACCAAGATATCTCAACGCAATAAAAAACTATTGACAACAAATATATTTGCTGCAATATCTCAAACAAATTCAATAATTATAAAATTAAAATCATAAGCTATGAAAAAAAGTGAGATCCTCAGATTCCACGCTATCTTATACAAAGAGATTGCCTTAACATCAGAGGTATTAGGGCAAGTATTTGCCATAATAACTCTATTAGCCATATTATTGGGCTTAGAAACTTGCTGGAAAGCAACTTTACTAACTTCAGCAATTATGGTATTTTCATACCTAATATTTTTCCAAAAGTCAGAAGAACTTTGGAATCAATTTTTAAAACATAAAAAATGAAAAAATTAAAACTTTACAGCACCGCTTTTATAACTACGTATATTAGCACAGCGGTCACATTTGCAAGTATTGCTTTTACCAACCAAGAAAGCAAACCTGAAATAAGGATAATTGCTTTTTCCTTGGCAACTATTACTCTTATTCTTGCAAGACAAACCGTCAAAGAATGCAAAAAAAGAGCTGCAAGCAAAAAAGCGCCTTGCAAAGCATAAAAAGCCAAAAGACAACCTCTTAACAAGAGGTTGTTTTTTTTGCTTGACATTTGCTTTTTGTCTGCTAAAAGATGCAAAGTTATGGCGATCGTAGCTCAGTTGGTAGAGCCCCGGTTTGTGGTACCGGTTGTCGCGGGTTCGAGCCCCGTCGTTCGCCCCATTAAAAACTAAAACCCTCCCTTGTGGAGGGTTTTAGTTTTTAAACAGGGTGAGCTATAAGGGGCGAGAAACCGGAGGGGTTGCTAAGTAAAAAAGCAAGTGACCTTGCTTTTTTGTCTGCAAAACCAATGTAACATCTTAATGAGCAAAGGAAGTGATAACAACTGAGCGAGTTTAGATGCCATTGTCTAAGGCTTGCAAAGCCGCAAGCCCCGTCGTTCGCCCCATTAAAACATAAAAGCACCCTTTTGGGTGCTTTTGTTGTTTTAAACATGGTGAGCAGTAAGGGGAGAAAAACCGGAGGGGTTGCTAAGTAAAAAAGCAAGCCACCTTGCTTTTTTTATCTGCAAAACCAATACAATATCTTAATGAGCAAAGAAAGTGACAACGACTGCATGAATTAGATGCCATTGTCTAAGGCTTGCAAAGCCGCGAGCCCCGTCGCCTTTGTTTATAAAAAAACATTTTTTAATTTTAAGCGAACAATCGGGGCTACGCCCTTCTTGCTCATAAGCTCCAGCTGTCAAGGAATCCTTGACAGTTCGAAAGCACAACACCTATGAACAAAAAAGCATGAGCTTTGAGTTCTTCTAGTTATTAACAAATAGGATTTATTTCCTTGGCATTTGCAATTTTTGATTGTATAGTTGTATTTGGTCGATGGGAT
>CAYJOO010000129.1:0-2110 GCA_964371845.1 uncultured Azospirillaceae bacterium
CAACAGTAAAGCCGCCTTTAACTTTGCCAAAGATAACGCCGTTAACGCGTTCATTTGCATTCATAGATTTTTCTAAGTCAAACCAAGCTTCTTCACGTCTTGCTTTTTCACGTGATAATACAATGTTGCCGTCTCTGTCTTCATAACGATCAACATAAACATCAATTTTATCACCAATGTTTAATTCATTGTTTAAGCCGAATTCACGCAATGGAATTCTGCCTTCTGATTTTAAGCCAACATCAACTGTTACAAAATCAGGGCTAAGTTTAACTACAGTACCTTTAACAACAGAACCAACAATACCTTTTTCGCCAAATTGTTCATTGAACAACGCTTCAAATGATTCTGTAGTTTCTGGGATTTGAAATTCTTTTGTCATAAATATATTTCTTTTATAAAAAATGCCATTTAATCTTTTAGATTATGGACTTGTGCGAGTTATAAAACAAGAGCCTTAATTGCGCACCCAACTAAAACTTGTTTGATTTATACTCCTAAATTATTAAAAGTCAACAAAAAAACCTCGTAAAAACGAGGTTGATTTTTAGTAATCTAGTATGATTATGGCAAGTTGTTTTTGCCTGCGCCCAGATATTTGTACTATGTATCTTTTGTTTGTATACATATTGTGTTCAACCAGCCCGCTAAAATTGCAATAAATTACGCTTTTGTTTTCAAGTTTTACTAATTTATAACTTATGCTTGCTTTGATTAATTCTACTTGGCGCTCTCCTTTATAAAGCCCGTTCTTTGATGTTGATAATATTACATCTTTGATTGTGTCTAATAAAGGGAGGTTTTTAATGTCTCTTATATAAATATCTGGTCTATATATTCCAACTTTGTCATAGCAGTGATAATTTTTTAGAATTTCTTTTATGCAAGGTTTATTTTGATATAGTTCAGGATATTGGCTTTGCCATTGTTCATTTGCATCCTTTATATGCTTGAAAGGATCAATCTCTTTATTTTCCATATTAGTTTGTTTTTAATTAGTATTTATTAAAAACAATAGTTTATCATATGTTATTGTCAAGGTTTTTTTGAGATGTCATTAATATGTTGTTGATATAAAAGCCTTGAGGATTGAATGTCATTGGAGCAATTGTTCTTTGAGATGTTTGTGAGCGCAAGACAAGGTTTGTTACATATACACCTCTTGATGTGAATAGTTTGTTTTCTTCTAATTTTGCCAAAAGCTCTAACAAACCTTTTGAAGATGTTTTTAATCTGCAAGAGTAATCATCTGAGTAATTAAACTCACACTCTCCTTGAGCAATAATAGACAGATTATTACCATCTATTATCACTTGAGAGATTTCAAAGTTTTTGCCTTCAGTCTTGCCTAGTATGTCAACTTTATCAAACAAAACTCCTTTTATATCAACATCTTCTAAAACAAGGTTGAGGTTATTTTGTATTGATGTGAAGGTTGCTTTTTTTATAGTTGTTAAGTTTTTTGTGTTTATATTATTTGCAACTATACTATAACCGCCTTGATTGTTTGTGGTTAATTTGGCATTTTGAGCATTAAATGAGTTGTTTATGCCAATTAATGCGACGTTTTGAGCTATAAAGTCAATATATGATGGGTTTTTTATTATATTAAGATTTGTGTATGCAACTTCAATTCCCGTATCTGATAGTATTTCAAATGCTTTTTGAATATTGTTGATAGAGCGTTTTTTGTTTTGTTGTGTGTAGTCATAATAAAAAACTGCAAGAATCGAAAGAGAAAATGCAACAATAAAAGAGATGATTAAATATTTTTTATTTTGCATCGTACTCTGCCTTTTTTAAGTTCGGATAATTTTTAATAGTTTCTTGATTTATCTTTTTGCAAGCAGTTTCTATTCTTTCTTCTAATACGTTGATAAAGTCTTTTTTGTATTCATTTGGCATAATTGGCGGTAAAAATTCAAAAATGATTTTTCCCTTATGTCTTAAAAATGATGCCTTTGACCAAACATATCCTGTGTTGCAAGCAACAGGAACAACAGGAACATTTAAGTTTTGATACATAAATGAAACGCCTGATTTGTATTGTGGTGGCGTGTTAGGTTTTAATCTGGTGCCTTCAGGAAAGATTATGATTGAACGATTATCT
>CAYJOO010000130.1:0-2106 GCA_964371845.1 uncultured Azospirillaceae bacterium
AAAACCCCACTAAAATCGGGGATAATTCTTTTGTTAGAGTTCTTGAAGGCGACTCTTTTTAGCCTTGCTTTTATTACAAAAAGCTCGCTATTTTTATACGATTTTTATTATATTGTCAAGACAATTTTGATATTGAGGCAAAGATTTGTTTATTGTTGTTCTAATACCCATTTTTTTAGAGCTATATTGTCCATTTTGCCGCTGCCTAATAAAGGCATTTCTTTTTTATATAATATTTGTCTTGGCAAAAATAGCTCGCTCATATTGTTTTGTTTTATATATCGGTGAATGCTTTGAGTTGATACGGCTTTGTTGTTTGTTATGGCAACAAGTTGCTCACCTTTGGTGTCATGTGGGATTGCAACTACGCCATATGCAAATTCATCACCAAACTCTTGGTGGGCATCTCTTATCATATTGTCAACAGCGTTTAATGAAACCATTTCGCCGCCAATTTTGGCAAAGCGTTTTATTCTGTCTTTGATATATACAAAACCAATTTCATCAACTTCTACAACGTCACCTGTGTTGTACCAGCCATTTTTGGGCTCTTCAATTATGCCGGGGTTTTCTGGGCGGAGATAGCCTTTCATAACATTTGGACCTTTGACCCAAAGTTCTCCACCAGTGGCAATGCCCTCAACAGGGACTATTTTGTGCTCAATACCTGGCAAAAGCTTGCCAATTGAACCAAAACGATTAAAGATTTCATTATTAAAGGTGACAACTGGAGTGCATTCTGTAGTGCCGTAGCCTTCCATTACTTTTACTCCAAAGCGTTCCATCCAGATGTTTCTGGTATCTTTTTTGACAGCTTCTGCACCCGCATATACAAAGCGAAAGCTTCTGAAATCCATTGGGTGGGCAATTTTTGCATAGCCTCTTAAGAAGGTGTCTGTACCAATAAAGACTGTTGCTCCGATCTCATATGCGATTTCAGATACAACTCTGTAATGAAGCGGAGAGGGATATAAAAATAGTTTGCAACCTTCCAATAAAGGCAACATGGTTGCAATAAGGCCAAATGAATGAAACATTGGCAAAACATTTAATAAGCAATCTTGTGATGTGATGGTGATGGTTGCAGAGAGTTGCTTGACATTGGCTATGATATTTGCATGAGAGAGCACAACGCCTTTGGGCTCACCTTCTGAGCCTGATGTAAATAGAATCGCACAAGGCTTGTTGCCACCTGTTTTGTGAGGGATTCTTCTTATTTTATATTTTATTAGAGAGTTTATTTTGGTAAACAAGCTTATTTCTTTTCTTAAATCTTCTAAAAATATAATTTGATATCCTGCTTTTTTAAGGCCGTCTATGGTTTCTTGCAGGTTTGCGTTTTTTATAAATAGCTTTGATGTTATGATTTTTTTTAGTTGAGCGGTTTTGCACATTGATAATAAAGAGTTTAGGCCAACAGAAAAGTTGAGCATGGCTGGGATTCTCTCATATGCACTAAGACCAAGAAAGGTGACCAAACAAGCAAGTGTTGTTGGCAGCATTATACCAACATTTTCAAAATGAGCACTTTTCTTTTTTAAGACTTTGCCAAGGACAAATGATTTGACTATAATGTCTTTGTAGGTGTTTGGTTGGCGATTTATATCTTCTACAAAATAGGGGCGCTTTTTTAATAATATTCCCTGAGAGTTTATTTTTGCGGTTTTCATTAATCTGGCAAACAAAGATTTTTGAGAGTTAAATGCTGCGGTAAACTTCATATCTCTCATTATCATATATACCTCATTTGAGATGTGATCACGCTGGCGTCTTAAGTCATCTTGTAGTTTGAAGGGAACTGGCTCGTTTACAACAATTTTTGACTTTGGCATTGGTCTTCTGGCAAGCCTGCCTTTGGTTTTTGAAAAATATGAGTTTTCTAAACCTTTGATTAAGATAGGTATAATAGGAGCTTTTGCCTTATCTGCAACAAGGCCAGGTGCTTCATAAATCTTCATTAAGCCGCCGTCAGATGATATTCTGCCTTCTGGAAATATCATGCATAAGCGCCCATCTTTGACTTTTTGTATTAATGATTTGATATCCATTGGTTCAATTGGGTTAAACTCCATAATGTCTGCAGTTTTCATCAACCAACGGATCCAT
>CAYJOO010000131.1:0-2083 GCA_964371845.1 uncultured Azospirillaceae bacterium
TCAAAAGCTTTAGCAAAAAAACTATTTTTTAACATTTTAAACAAAGGAGAAACTTATGAAAACATCAAACAAGGACAACAAAAATACATTAACTATTGCAAAGACAACCAAAGACAAACCTGTGGCGTTTGCGTCTTCCTCAATCAAAGAAGATGGCTTGATGACTTTAACTGCTCAGCAAAGATTAATGTTAAATCCCCCTCATATAAACGACAAAATAATGATGGCAAAATTAAAGCAATTGCTAAGCTCTTTGATTAGCGATGAGTTAAAAGAATGTTTTGATGGAAGTTCTTGGGATTGGACTTTTTTTATGGACATAGAAAACAATATGAGTGATGAGCAAAGAGTAGAAGCATTAAAAGTTGTAGACTTTTTCTTAACCCGCCCAACGGAGAGAAAATTAAAAGAGATGGTTTCTGTTTTGTTTCTTAGTTGTGAATTGGGAGCAATGCCACCAGAAGATATTACAGCAAAATCTAAAACCTATGTAGAAAGGTTAAAGATGTTTCCAGCAGATATATTAAATGAGGTGCTTGTTGGCAATGTTTATGAATGGCTTCCTAAGTTTGGAGAGCTTCATAAGATGGCTCAAGACTTAAACTTTGCCAGAAATGGATTGGCAAATGTCTTTGCAAAAAGAAAGCCAAAAACTGATGAAGATAGGGTAAGAGATTATGAAAGATTAGCGTATGATCTTCACTATGAGCATCCGCAAGTTGAGTTTTGTGATGATGAGGATGAAGAGGAAGATGATGGCCTTTATTGCCAACCTCAAGAGCCTCGCAAATTAAGCGATGCTGAAATCATCAGGCAAGAAGAGCTTAAATTTCAAAGGGAACAGGAGGATTTTTACGATTATGACTAAGTAAAAACGCAAGAAAAGGCTCATTGTATTGATTTTTCTACATAATTTAATGCAATGGGTCCTTCCTAAGGCTTTTTTATATGCGGGGGCTCAAGCCGCCTTATTTTTCTAGCGTTTGCCTTTTTTATAAGGTGGTCGGTGGTCATTACCAATCCTCGCAAACCCTTATTTTCCGCCATTTTCATATACCTCTAAAATTAAGGTGGTCACCTTGGGTGGTCACCTAATATTTAAGGTTGTCACAAGGTTGCCATTGAGTGCAAGATAAAGCATGAATAACTTGATATTTTGAATATAATCTTTTATTATAGGCATATGGTAAACATAAATGATTACAAGAATAAATATTGGGCGTATGAAATTTTAGCTACTGCGGGAGATATAAACAATGTTGCAGGATCTATCTCTAGCTCTAAAATTGATTTGAACCCACACCAAATAGAGGCTGCTTTATTTGCCTTGCAATCGCCTATATCAAAAGGGGTTATCTTAGCCGATGAAGTGGGACTGGGAAAAACCATTGAAGCTGGACTTGTTATTTCAGAATATTACTTACGAGGTGCCAATAAAATTATTATTGTTTGTCCTGCATCGTTACGCAAACAATGGGAAAGAGAGTTGGAAGATAAATTTGATATACCAACCCGTCTTTTAGATAGAAGCATTTATAACTACTTTACAGATAAAGGGCAAAATCCCTTTGATTTTGAGGGTTGTATAATCACTTCATATCATTTTGCAGCAGATATGAAAAAAGAAATTAAAAAACACGGATTTGATTTGTGTATTATTGATGAAGCCCACAAACTCCGCAATCTTTATAAAGGCAAAACAATTATAGCTGATAGCCTATATTCTGCCTTTGAAGATACAAAAAAACTTCTTCTAACGGCAACACCTATTCAAAACTCCTTAATGGATATATATTCACTTGCAACATTCATCGATAAAACCATCTTTGGAAATGAATATGCTTTTATGGAAAATTATCTATACTCAACAAAAAAACACCAAGAATTAAGAAAACGCCTTGATGTTGTATTGCACAGAACTTTAAGAAAAGATGTTTTAGAATATATCCGCTATACAAACAGAGAAGCAATGACTGTTGCTTTTAATCCCACAAATGAAGAACTAGAGCTTTATGACTTAATTTCTGATTATATAGGAGAACGCTCTGCTTATGGAGTTAGAACAAAATTTAGAACTTTAATT
>CAYJOO010000132.1:0-2072 GCA_964371845.1 uncultured Azospirillaceae bacterium
TACTATCTATATTTGTAATACCTCTTGAGGTTACAATAAGAGATGTAGGAGGCATCATAGTGTGAGTAGAATAAGAGAAATCATCAGGATTAATCTTTGTAACATGATAACTTGCTAAATCATCAGCATTAGGATATCCTAGAGTAACAGAGAAGAAAGCGTCTGCCTGATTATCATATCTTGTATAAGCACTTCCGATGCCTGAGCCAATCCAATTCTTAAAATCAGATGTCTTATAAATATGATTTTTTGTGCTTACTTCGGTTGATATGTCGTTTTTAGGTTGATTTTTTTCAATAAAAAAGAAGTCATCTCCTCTTTTCATAAGCTCATAATATTTGCTTATATCAGAGGGCATTGTTCCCAATATTTCAAAATCTCTTTCAATATTATGCAATAAATGTTTTGAAAATATTTGCATTACTCAAGTCCTTTTTTCATTACAGCAACCCACCATTTTGTGCCGTCGTGTTCATAATAAATGTTGTAATCGCCTGCAGTTTCATCAAAATCAGCACCAACTCCTGCAAAGTGGTATGCAGTGCCTAAATTAACAGAGCCAGCCGTTGCACTTCTTTTGAACTGCACAAATATTTGGTGGAATTTTGTGTGATCGGTTACTTCTGGCAAAGTCAAATAACAAGTGCTTGATGCACTTATTCTATGAATTGCATTATCAACTAAGTTAACGCTATTTTGAGAAACAATAACAGGCATTTCTTTATCTTGCTTAAGCTCTACAGTTGTTTGAACTGCTGCTTGCAAGTCATTGATTTGCCCTAAAACTGTTTCTGCATCAGCTTTGCCATTAAGCTGCTCTGTTAAAGCGCCAACATTTACAATTGTTTCATTTGCAACTTTGCCCCCAACAAAGAAATATAAATAACCAACATTTGATGATTGCTGAACTGCAGCATCTTTTTGATAAACATCAGGATAAAAATGGTTAAGTGCCAGATGATTACCTTCTTCAAAAGTAACACCACCATCAGTAACTTCAACAGGCATTTCTGCCTCAGGGTCTTCAGGATTAGGATGATAGTGCCAATTTACCAAATTGGTTGGCGTTGGCAAACTCTCTGGCACAAAGCTACCAACATCTATACTTCTTGAGCCTAAACCCTCAATGCTTGTATATCTTGGCAATTTGAATTGAGTGTTTTCAGTATCAATAATAAAATAGTTTGCAGAAGACCTTGGAGATGTTGCCTCCCATAATGCAACAATATTTGCCTCTTGTGTTGTATCACATATCTTTCTTTTAGTTGCTGTTAGCTTGTATGTAATAGATATTTCGCCAAATGTGTCCGTAGCTGTTTCTGAAATTTCATTGTATTCATTAACTAAAACGCTATACGCGCTAGGATAAACATCGCCAGATTGCCAACTAAAAGTATCTGCTCTTAACCAGTTTGCGTCATTTTGCAAGTTAGGAAAAAACATCGGATAAAATAAAGGCAAACCAGTTGGAACATTTGCTTGCAGCCACTCAGCTTTGTTTTTAACAAAATCTTTTGCTGTCTCATCTGTTTGCAGCATATCACCAGGAATTTGCCCATCACTTGCTTGTTCTGCAGATAATCTTGCTGCTTCTGCACTAGCACTTGCTTCTTGAGCTTTTGTTGTTGCAATGTTAGATGCTACCAAAGCCGCATCAGCATTTTCTGAAGCATTTTGTATGTCTTCCATATTATCAATGATATCTTGAAGACTTTCAGCAACACTTGCAACTTGGGTTATTTCTTGCGAAACACTAGCCGTTGTATTAACGTTTGCAATATTATCTCCAACAGTATTAACGTTCGTTATGCTTTCTGCCGTTTTCTTTATGTCCTCAATATTTTCTGCAACAATCACAACTTCTGTGTCAATTGCTGCAACTTGGCTAATTTCTTGATTTATGGTTGCAGCTATATTTACGTTTGAGATGTTTTCTGCAACTGTGCCAATAGTATCTTCATTTAACAAATCAGTCGATACTGCAACAAAACCTGCATCTGTTAAAATGGTTTCTTTTGCCTCAACAGCAGCATTTTTGGCCTCTGTTGCAATGGTTATAATATCATTTGCAC
>CAYJOO010000133.1:0-2044 GCA_964371845.1 uncultured Azospirillaceae bacterium
TGCTTGCAAAGCACCACTTGCTTTTATTGCTTGCAAAATTGATATCAAGTCTCTTGGGCTAACTCCAAGAGCGTTCAATCCATCAACCATATCTTGCAAATTAACCCCCATATCCATAACAGACAACTTTGTATCAACCGCAGGAATTGCCTCAACAAGCTCATAATCAGAAACAACAGAATATCCTTGCTCAAAAGGCTCTGGCTCAGATAACAAAGAAACATCTGCAATTTTAATTGTCAAATTGCCTTGTGCAACTGCAAGTTTATTAATTCTTACATCTTTGCCAATAACAACAATGCCAGATGCCTCATCAATCACAATACGCGCCAATTGATCTGGTTGCACTTTTAACTGCTCTATTTTGGTCAACAAAGATACAAGATTATCTTTATAAATATCAGGAATACCCACTTCAATTGAAGACGAATTTAAGGCCAATGCAACTTTTTGCCCCAAATGTGTATTTATTGCTTCTGCCACTCTTTTTGCTGTTGTAAAGTCAGGGTTTCTTAAAGAAATTTTAATTGGGTTAAGTGAGCTCAGATCAAAATTTGTCTCATTTTCAACAATTGCACCATTTGCAATTCTACCACTTGTTTCAACACCTCTGTTTGTAATTTCTCCACCACCAATTGCAAGCTGCCCTTGAGCCACAGCATATACTTGACCATTTGCACCAAGCAAAGGAGTAACTAGCAATGTGCCACCTTTAAGGCTTTTTGCATCACCCATAGCACTTGCCATCACATCAATTTTTGATCCCGCTTTTGCAAATGCAGGCAAGTTTGCAGTTACCATCACAGCCGCCACATTTCTAGACTTTAATTGCCCATCTCTTGCATTAATCCCAAGACGATCCAACATTGTAATAATACTCTCTTTTGTAAAATCAATAGACTTAACATTATCACCAGTGCCGTCCAAACCAACAACAAGACCATAACCAACCAACTGGTTTTCTCTAACACCTTCAAAGTCTGCAATATCTTTAATACGAGAATTTGCAAAACAAATTGTGCTTAAAAAGCAAAGCATTAGAGCAATTGGCAATGATTTTTTCATTATATAAAATCCTTATAAATAAATTTTCTTAAGCATTATATGCAATAACCGTGCCAATTTATTTTGATTATTATACAGAGATTTAAAAATATTATTAGAAAAATACGTTGGTAACTACAAAAAAAAATTGCAAATTTATTATTTTTTAATATATTAAAGTATAAAAAACAAATATGGAAAATAACATGAAGCAGCAAACACTACAAACAAAAGTTCAAATAAATGGCATAGGTCTCCATTCAGGAGCTCCTGTCCAATTAAACATCATCCCTGCTCCATCAAACACAGGCATTATCTTCAAACGCACTGACTTAGATAATCAACCATCTCAAAAAGCCCTATACTCAAACATTGAAGATACCCGCAACTCATCAACAATGAGCCTTGTTTCAACCGTTGAGCATTTAATGGCTGCGCTATATATAAAAGGCATTGACAACGCCATAATAGAAATAAACGGCCCAGAAGTTCCAATTATGGATGGCAGTGCAAAACCATTTCTAGAGGCCTTGAGCAAAGTTAATCTAATACATCAAGATGAGGTGCGCAGAATATTGATTATAAAAAACAAAGTTGAGTTTGTTGATGACAAAGGCAACTCAATTTCATTAGAACCTGCACAAAAACTTGAAATAGATTTTGAAATAGATTTTCCATCTCCAATTGTTGGCAATCAAAAATTTTCAGAAGATTTCTCAGAAGAAACATTATCGTGCAGAACTTTTGTTGAAAAATATCAAGTAGACTACCTCAAGTCCATAGGCTTAATAAAAGGTGGCTCTCTTGACAATGCTGTTGTTTTAGATGACACCTCAGTATTAAATAAAGAAGGCTTTAGATGCAACAATGAATGCGTAAAACACAAAGTTTTAGATGCAATTGGTGATTTATATTTGTCTGGATACCATATCATTGGCAAATTAACCGCAAAAAAAACAGGCCACTACCATACAAACGAACTCTTAAAAAAGTTATTCTC
>CAYJOO010000134.1:0-1950 GCA_964371845.1 uncultured Azospirillaceae bacterium
AATAAAGTGGGAATACTCTTTCTACACCTTCACCAAAAGAAATTTTTCTAACTGTAAATGATGAGTTGATACCATCATTTTTACGAGCGATACAAACACCTTCATAAACCTGAATACGTTCACGTTCGCCTTCTTTAACTTTTGCGTGTACTTTCAAAGTGTCACCAGCTTTGAAGTTTGGCACAGATTTGCCTTCTGTTAATTTTGCAATTTGTGCATTTTCTACTTTTTTTAATAAATTTGTCATTGTCTTTTCCTTATTTATTTTTTGCTCTTATAATCTGTCTTTTCCATAGAGTCAAGATATTTTTGATATAAGTCAGCTCTTTTTTCTTTTGTTATTTTAAGAGATTGTTGGTGCCTAAAATCATTTATATTTTTGTGATGTCCGCTCAATAAAACCTCTGGAACATCCATACCTTCCCAACTTTGTGGTCTGGTATACTGATTGTGTTCTAAAAGATAGTTTTCAAAGCTTTCATGAGCAATTGAATCCGCATTGCCTAAGACACTTGGCAACAACCTTATTACTGCATCACAAACTATCAAGGCTGCTTGATCACCACCGGTTAAGACATAATCACCTATAGAAAGCTCCTCAACATCAAAGGCATCTAAAACCCTTTGATCAACCCCTTCAAAGCGGCCACAAATAAAAGATATCTCTTCTTCTTTGGCAAGCTCTTTGGCAAGCTGTTGAGAAAGCACTTTACCCCTAGGGCTTAAGTATATTAAGCGACCTTTGCTGTGGTTGGCTCTGATGGCTTTTGCCAGTATGTCTGGCTTCATAACCATTCCGGCACCACCGCCAAGGGGCGTGTCATCTACGGATTTATGAACATCTGTGGCATAATCTCTAATGTTTATAACATCATAACTCCACTTGCCATCTTTAAGCGCTTTGCCTGTAAGTGATGTTCCCAGAAAACCTGGGAACACCTCTGGCAAAATGGTATAAAAATTAAGCTTTAGATTCTTCATCAGTTTCATCAAACTCCAAGGTTTTTGATACTTCAACATAACCTTCTTTTATATTTATAACTGGCACATATTCAAGAGTGAAAGGCAGCATTTCTCTTTTGCCGTGCAAAGATATTTCAATAATATCTCCAGCACCAAAGTTGTGCATTTCTAAAACTTTACCAACTTCTTGACCATCGATTATGACCTTAAGGTCAACTAGGTCTGTGTGATAAAACTCTTCTTCTTCTAGCTCTGGCAAGACATCTCTTGTTGCCCAAAGCTCTGTACCAATCAAAGTTTCTGCTATGTTTCTGTCATCAACACCTTTGATTTTGGCTCTTAATAATTCTTTTGAATAACCAACAATTTTAATTTCAAAAGTTTTTGTTTGAGCCTCATTTTCAAGCGTGCCATAATTGGCAATATCTTTAGGATCTTGTGTAAAGCTTTTGAGCTTTACCTCACCCCTAACGCCATGAACGCCTGTAATTTTGCCTAAACAAATTCTTTTGTTCATATCAATTAAGCCTCTGCAGTTTCTTCTGCTGGAGCTTCTTCTTGAGGAGCTGCCGCTGCTTCCGCAGCTGCTTTTGCAGCTTCTTCAGCTTCTATTTTAGCTTGAGCTTCTGCATCTAATCTTGCTTGCTCTTTTTCTGCTTTTTCTTTAATTCTTTCTTGAGCTTTTGCTTTTGGTTGAGATTTTTTTGGAGCTTCTACATAAGCTTTTTTCTCAACGATACCAGCGTTACCTAATAAGATTTCTACTCTATCAGTTGGTTGTGCACCAGTTGATAACCAGTATTTTACTCTTTCTGCATCGATTGTAAATCTGTCTGCATGGTCTTTTGGTAACATTGGGTTGTATGAGCCCAATCTTTCAATGTATCTACCATCACGTGGTGCTCTAACGTCTGCTGCTACAACTTTGTAGAAAGGGCGTTTTTTTGAACCACCTCTTGATAATCTAATTTTTACTGCCATTTTTTT
>CAYJOO010000135.1:0-1891 GCA_964371845.1 uncultured Azospirillaceae bacterium
AACCTAGCTTCTTGGGATGTAAGTCCAATTCCACCAAGCAAAGTGATAAAAAACCATTCTGCACCTTCTTTGGCATGAAACTTATACCAAGCCTCAAAAAGTGCGAATTGCTCTTTGTTCATAAGCCAACGCACAGATATTTTAGAAGGAGTTTGAGTATATCTTCTTCTTTGCCTTGCTGGGCCTGCTTCCATATCGGTTCTAACAATCGCCTCATCGGGCTTGATTGAATATCCTTCTACTGTTGGATATGGTAGATTTTTAGGAAATGTAATTATTGTCATGATTTACTCCATAAAAAAACACTGCCTTAAAGCAGTGTTGTAAATTGTTTTTTTAGTTAATTCTTGTCCAGAAACGCTCGGCGAGCTCTTTAATTTGTCTCTCTTCTATTTTATAGTTAAAAGAGCTGTTATTTAAAATAAAATCAATTTTTTTAATAAACCATAAAGCTACATTATATAACTTATATATTTTATTGACTGAGGTATATGTAACCTTGGTAGGACTGAAGCTATGTACAAGATAGTCTCTATTATCCCGTAAGAAGCGAAAACTTTCGCTGTCAGATAATAACCTCCATAAAAGTTCCCATCTTTTTTGCAATAAGTTAATTGAATCCAAACATTTTTGTTTATCAAGTTCTGCATCTCTCTTCTGGATTCCTTTAGAAAAAGAGATGTCATCATGACATTCATCTCCTTCATCCAGATTAATATTTATAGCTTCTATTGAAAGTGTTCTCTGATAGTGTTCTTCCGCTAATAACTCTTTATTATTATCAATAAATTTAATGATATTAGATAAATTTGAAACTTTATCTTTAGCTCCAGGTTCTAATATTTTTCTTAAATTGATTATTGCCCTAGAAAATAATGAGAATGTTATTAAATTTGCAATATTGGCTTCTTGAGTGTTATCCAATGCTTTTTTGCAACAGTTTGAAGCCAAGATGGTTTCTAGACAATAAACAATATCCCTTCTTTCCTTCTGAACCTTTTTAAAATAATTTTTTATATCTTCTGAGTTCATTACACAACACCTTTCATAAATTATTACTATGGTAACAAAGATTTAAAAAAAATCAATAATTATCTATAACTCCCGTGTGCTGGGTTGAGGGCGTAGCGTTGCTCTAATAAAGGAGCAATACCTTCGCCTTTTGCAACATTGCTGCCGATTTTACCTTCTATTTGCTCAATGATAACATCAAGTGTTACATTGCCATTGCTGTCTTGACTTTGAGTTGCGGTTGCTTGCGTGCCACTTGCTTTATTTAAGACATTAAGATTTACGAATACTGGTGTTTTGCCATTTAGCTCACTTCCCAATGCTCGCATTTGTCCTGGTGTGAAAACTGCTTCGCCTCTTTGTGCAATGATAGGGATTTCGCCACCGACCAAACCACCTGTATGAAATTTTTGAGCACTTGCAAAGATATCTGGGCTTGCCATTTTTGTTTGCAAGCCATCAACACCAATCACACCGCCTGTGTGAGCCATAGGAATGCCTAAAGCTCCCATAAGCCCTCCCATTAGAGGTTTTATCACCGCATATTGCAATGCCATTCGCATCATGTCAGAGACAATTGAGTTGACCATATCGCCAAAGCTTGCTTTGCCTGTCATCACAAAATCAACCAAAGTGTCTTCCATAGACTGAAAAGAGTTGGCAACAAGGTTTTGTGTCATCTTTGACATATCGCCTGTTTCTTTATATACCTTTTGAAGACCAAGAGTTAATCCGTCTTGCCAAGAGGTTGAGCTTTCAAGAGCAGTTTGATTGGCCTTACTAACCAAGTCATCATAAACTCTTTCAACATCTACCTTAAATTGGTCATAACCAACCTTAGTGCTGTCAAGATTTGCCAAGGCATTATCACGCCACATTG
>CAYJOO010000136.1:0-1872 GCA_964371845.1 uncultured Azospirillaceae bacterium
AAAAATACGGATTAACCTCAATAAACTGAACGTTTCCATCAGGCATTTCACAGACATCAATAACAAACTCTAACAAATCCCATCCACTATCTTTAGGAGATGGGTGAGCCAATATAAGTTCTTCCAATAAAGCTAGCTTGTCTTCTATTGCACCTTCTGCTTTTTTTTGCTGCGGTACAATTTCCACCTTTTTTAGCATTGGCGATAATATTTTATCTTCAACCTCTTTTATCACTTTATCTACAAAGCCATCTGAAAGGTTATTTGTTTTGCTCATATAGTCATATACACTAATACCTTTAATCTTACCGGCATAAATAAAAACTCGTAGCTCTCTAGATATATCAAAATCCAATCTTTCTAAAAAATAAAGATAAACACCAGAAGACATTCGTTTTGCGTCGATTAAGTCTGTAATCCAACGCTCGCTATGCTCTCTTGCCTCAAACAAGTCTTCGACAGAATTGAAGATATTATCTGAAACATCTTTGGCGCTGCGTCCTGATAGCTTAAAAAAAGAGCCTTTTAACGTTTCTTCCAATTCTGGTGAAATGTTTTTGAGTATCCATTCTTTGAAGTTATCAATCTCATCATAAGGAATAAATATTTTATGAACTACTTTAGGCAGCAGCTCACTAATATGGTTGGGCAGCCTCTCTCTATTAAACAAAGAGGTATAAAAAAAGTCAATTCCTCTCATTTCATAATTAGACAATTCTCTTGAGTCTGGGTTATGTGAAAAGAATTTTTCTTTTGCTTTTTTTTGATCTGTTGGAATAAAATATTCCCTAATAAACTTTTTCATAACTTTATGATTTTAAATGATTTAACAATAATATTTAATTTGAATAAATCTTATTTTGTTTTTTAATTATTGTCAATCACCCAAAGGCTCGGTTTTAGGTTAAATGGTGGAGGATTAATGGCTAATTACGAGTATAATTTGCTTTTGTAGGGACGCCCCTTG
The DNA here is from genome assembly GCA_964371845.1 of uncultured Azospirillaceae bacterium. Taxonomy (GTDB): domain Bacteria; phylum Pseudomonadota; class Alphaproteobacteria; order RF32; family CAG-239; genus JAWXUC01. Next base: position 968 of record CAYJOO010000136.1, read on the forward strand.
CTGGTGTCCATAATTAATTTGCCACATATATTAAGGACAGGGGCAAGCCCTATCCCTACATTGCCCACTGCAAAAAACAACCTCGCGTTATGAATAACACTATGTTTAAAATAAAAACATCACCCATTGCTGGGTGATGTTATGTTAGAGTTCTATGATTAAACTTTAGAGTATTTTGCCAAATACTTTAATAAGTAAAAGTACTTATTATAATTATGGCGAATATTTAAAAGAATAACTTCTTGCGTATCTGCATAGCGCCCTCTTCTTAAAGCTTCTACATAAACTTCTTTTTTACTCAAAGCAATTGCCCTTTCAATAAAATCAATATCTATACGCTTATCCTTGTAATGAAGATATAAAGCATTAACGATAAACGCCTCATCTTCAAAATTAAGCATTTCTGTTAAAATAGAAATGTCGATAATAGATGCTTGACTTCTAATAAAGTTTGAGGCTATCTTGCCAGAAGTTTCAATCCATGTAACGACCTGGTAATCTTTAAGACCAGCTTTAAGAAACCGTTCTTTTAGGTATTCATCGTCCTTATTGTTTATCGCCTCACAAAACTCCTCAGCAAGCCTAATAGCTTCTTCCTCATCTGATAAAATGGTTGGCTCGATAACATACGTTATTTCTTCTTTTCCTCCAAAGAGTTTAGCAATGAAAGATTTAAAATTTTTCATAATAAAATAATTTAGTTTGACATATTCTTAATTTAACAAAAAGAATATATCATAAAATCAGGAGTGAGTCAACTGTTGGGGGAACGAGCATAAAACAACCCTAAATGGTTGTTTTTGCGAAGTGAGTTACCGTTTTGTTAAGTTGTGAGCAAAATTAATTTTAGCGAAACAACTGTTACAAATGCGGGTGACCGAAGCGAGTTAATGAGTGAAACGAAT
>CAYJOO010000137.1:0-1861 GCA_964371845.1 uncultured Azospirillaceae bacterium
TTTATCGTACCTTAAACACATTGTGCCAACTAAATTTGGTTGAAAAATCTGAATTTTTGGATTTGGAACCCGTTTTTGAAAAAATTGACCACAGTAATCATCATCACCATATTGTTGATATTAACACAACAGAAATTTTAGAGTTTGATAATAAAAAACTTGATAAATTGTTGGAAGATATTGCCAAAGAAAATGGTTATAAAATGCTTGGCCATAAAATTGAAATTTATGGGCAAAAAATTTGATCTTATCAGGGTTTATAATTTTATTACAGAAACCATTTTTATAAACCCTGTCCTCTTATATTTTCTTTTATTCAATATATGTATGCAGCCATTCTTTTCTTTTTAATAAGTAGCTTGAGTTTAGAGTTTTGCTAAAGCCATTTGCTTCATCAATTTTTTCATAAAACTGAAAAATCCCAGCACCTAATTTTTCATAAAAAAGTTGTGTTAATTTTAATGCATCTCTTATGATGAGATATTTTATATTTTGTTTATATAATTCTTCTAAAAGATCTTCCTTGCCAACAATCATAGATGCGATAAAACACACATCGCAACCAAAATATGCAAAATCTTTTGCACTTGATTTTATGTTTGCGATGTTTGAAAAGAGCTTTTTGGTTAATTTATCTGATTTTTCTATTGCTTTTGGACAATGATCAATATTTGTAATATGATTGAAATTGCTAGCCATTAATAATGAGCTCATTGGTAATGGACCAGAGCCAATAAATGCAACATTATCATATTTTATTTTATTTCTTTTTAATAAATCCATCTCCTGATTTGCAATATTTTTGTAGCATTTATAATGTATAAACTCCTGCAAGTCATTGACATTGAAGTCATTTTTATTAATAAAATAATCACTCCAAAAATGCTCCATTTCAACCTCTGCTCTTTGGCAATATTCTCTTATTTTTGGAGATATTTTTGCAATTTTTGGACATGTGAACACATCTTCACAAAATAAGTGTGAATACTTATTGTGTTTTATAACATCCTCAACCAAATTATCTAAAGTTGTGTTTATAATTGAGTTTTTTGGTGATAAATCAGCCTGCACAGCCAAAATGCTATAACTTTTTTCTATTGAATTAATTATTTTTTGTTTTTCCATTTTTTATCCTTTAAATATACCTTGACTTTTGTTTGAGAATGATTATCATTCTCAAGATAAGAAGTCAAGAAGGAATTTTGAATGATAGATGAAATTGAAGTTGCAAAGGATTTGATAAAAATCCCATCATTTTCTCCAATTGGGAGTTCACAAAAAGAAACCATTGAGAAATTTGCTGCGTGCCAAGATGCAATTGATTGCGTTGCGTCATATGCCAAATCTTTTGGTGCAAAAACACTAACCTTTGTGTTTGAAGGAGGAGATGATAAATGGCATTACCCTGTGCCAAATTTGTACTCTGAAATTATCATTGGAAACCCAAATGCAAAAGATCATAAATATCTTTGCTATATGGGGCATGTTGATGTTGTGCCACTGGGAAATGAAAAAGAGTGGGCAAAAAAGCCATTTGCTGCAACTCAGGAAGATGGGTATATATATGGTAGAGGGGCAACTGATATGAAAGGCAGTGTGGCCTCTTGGTTGTCTGCTCTTGAAAAATTGCAAAGCTCTTTTAATCCTGATATTAATATAACATTAGGATCAATTATAACTGCAGATGAAGAGTGGGCTGCAGTTAATGGCACCAAAAAAGTGCTTGAATGGTTGAAGGCAAATAATAAAAACCCAGATGCCTTTATAGTGGGAGAGCCATCTTCTCAAGATCTACTTGGTACGAACATAAAGATTGGCAGACGTGGATCTCTATGCGGTACAATTGAAGCAAACGGAATTC
>CAYJOO010000138.1:0-1853 GCA_964371845.1 uncultured Azospirillaceae bacterium
TATTAAAAAGTGAGACTATTTTCAAAAACTCTTTCTTTATTGAAAGATTTGAAGAAAAAGCAAGAGGTAATATAAAAAACATGATAGAGTTTCTGTTTTAATAAAACACCTGCCAGAATTGTTCTGGCAGGTGTTTTATTTGTTTGGATACTAGTTGAGCCAGCTTTTTATAGTGTTTACTTTGTCAACGGTCTCAGAAACTGTGTTTGCGGTTTCTGATGCTTCAATTGCATCTTTTGCCTCTGTTGAAGTGTCTGAAAAATGAGATTTTGCTAAGTCCGTATGTTCATTTATCATGTCGTCTGTTGTTTTTTCTGAAACCATTTTTTCAAGCATTTGTTGTTTTGCCAAATCTTTGTGGTCATCTATTGCTTTGTTGTAATCAAATGCAAATGTATTTGTTGCTGCAAAAAGTGCAGAAATTGCTAAAATATATGTGATTTTTTTCATTTTTTATCCTTTATCGTTGTTTTTTAAATGTTGTTGTAATTTTTTTAAGGCATTGCCCCTATGAGATATGTTGTTTTTTTCAGCTTTATCCATTTCTCCAAATGATGTGGTGTATCCGTCTGGTATAAAGATTGGGTCATAGCCAAAGCCAGCATCTCCTAGTTTTGTTGGCGATATTTTGCCATATATTCTGCCATCAAATAATTTGATATCTTCTGTTGGAGAGGATAGGGCGATAACGCATTGGAAGTATGCGCTCCAGTCATTTGAATCAGTTGCTGTGATATCTGCAATTAATTTGTCCATTCCTTTATTAAAGTCTCTGTTTGGGGCGTATCTTGCTGAATATACTCCAGGCGCACCATTAAGAGCATTAACACACAAACCACTATCATCAGCTATGCAATATAGCCCAGATGATTTGGCAAAAGCTTTTGCTTTTAAGATTGCGTTTTCTTCAAACGTTGTGCCTGTTTCTTCAACATCTGGGAGGTTTAGCTCATTGGCAGAGATTAATTCAATGCCTAATGGGGCCAATATTTCTTTTACTTCTTTTATTTTGCCTTCATTATGTGAGGCTAATAATATTTTTTTCATTTTTTTCTACTTTTGTCAAAATTAACTTGACTTTATATTATTAAATTTTAATAATAAGTGCAAGTAAAATGTATTATTAATTTAATAAAAATATAATCATGAGAAATTTTCTGATAGACCTTGATGGTGTGCATTATAGCACATCTTATGTAAGTGAACCATCAATACTAACAGCAGCTTTAAGCACCTTAAAAAAATTAAATTTTCCTATGGAGGCTGAGCAAGCTTTAATAGAGGAAAGTAAAACTTGTAAAAACTATGATTTGTATCATCCATTTGAGGAGATTGCTGATGGTGATGATAATATGATGAATGTATTTAATCATGAAATTGTTAAAATCACAGATTATAGTAAAATCCCTCAAAATCCAACTTTATTTGCAGCTATTAAGCGTCTGCAGTTAAAATACAATGTTATTATAATAACAGACAACTCAAAACCTCATACTCAAGAAGTTTTTAAGGCACTTTGGGGCAAGGATATTGAGGAAAGTGCAATTGATATTTATAGTATTGAAGATGCAAAGATGGGAAAGTATTACTTGGCAAAAAGAGAAGGCGGATTGGAGCTTTTTTGCAAAACAAGAGCAATTGACCCAGCGGAGTGTTTTTTTATTGATGACAACATTGCCAATATAAAAGCTGCAAACGCACTTGGTATGAAGACTTTGCACTTTAATGAAGACATGGATATTGTTAATGTTTTGACAGAGTGTTATAATAAAAACGGTTAGAAGTTCTAACCGTTTTTATTATCTGTAAATGTTTTTTATCCATATTTTTTTTGCCAAGTTTACGCTGAAGGT
>CAYJOO010000139.1:0-1811 GCA_964371845.1 uncultured Azospirillaceae bacterium
TAAAAAGTGGGAGGCAATAATTAATAAAATTTTAAACATTACACAATTTAATGATATATCTAGTAGCTTGGAATTTTTAAAAATTCCTTTTACAGTAAACCCAGGCTTACTTATTAGCAACTCACAAAAAATGATATTAAGAGATATAGAGCAGAACATTAAAGAAGTTAAAAAAACTAAAAGTATAAAAATAGGGAGAATATTAAAAACAAATATTATAATGATTTTTCATTTTGGTAGAAAAAGAGATATTTTAAATCAATGTATTGAGAAATTTAAAAGTCAAAATCTTATAAATGATAAACAAATAATTATAACTTTTAATGCTAATGGAGTAAATAAACCATTCTCTGATTTGTTTCTTTTTTAACACTAAATGATACGCCAGTTGGCTTTATTGCCCTTAAAGAAACAAGCAAAGACACGTTAGAGTTGGCGGTTATGGGAGTTTTAGAAGAGTTTCATAAAAAAGGTATTGGTAAAAAGTTGTTTGAAAAAGCAAAGAAATATGCCATTAAAAGAGGTTGTTCTTTTATTCAAGTAAAAACTGTTCAGATGGGCAAATATGAAAGCTATGATAAAACAAACAAATTTTATTTGGCCTTGGGTTTTAAGGAGCTTGAAGTTCTGCCCACTCTTTGGGATGAAGACAACCCTTGCCAAATATATATAATGTCTATATGATGATTGCAATAATAGGAGGGAAGTAAATGAAAAAGATTAGACCATTGGCCGTGGCAATAGTAAGAAAAGAAAACAAAGTGTTGGCGATGCCTTGCTTTGACAAAGTTAAAAATGAGGTGTTTTATAGGCTCCCAGGAGGGGGAATTGAGTTTGGCGAAAAAGCTAAAGATACATTAAAAAGAGAATTCTTAGAAGAGATCGGAGTCAGTGTTGAAATTATAAAACAACTACCAACTCTTGAAAGCATCTTTATTTTTGATGGCAACCAAGGTCATGAGATTATCATTCCTTTTGAGGCAGCATTATCTATTGAAAATATGCAAGAAGACAAGTTTGCAATGATAGAAGATGAGCACAAGGGAAGGTTCTTAGAATTTATTGAAGTAACACCAGATAAAAAAATATATCCAGAAATCTTGTAAACAAGGAGGGAATATGCAAGTTACAGTTGATGTTAGAAATTATTTATACCAAGAAGTAAAGGTTAAAATTGACCGCCCGCTGGGCTCAAAGCACCCAAAGTTTGATTGGATTTATGAGCGCAATTATGGATATATAGAAGGAACAGTTGCAGGCGATGGCGAGCCATTAGACGCTTATATTTTAATGGAAAACACTCCGTTGAAAGAATATGAGGGCAGATGTATTGGCATAGTAAAACGCCTTGATGAAGATGACCCAAAACTAATTGTTGTGCCAGAGGCATATGACTTGGACGATGAAACTATTGAAGAAGAAATAGCTTTTCAAGAAAAATGGCATAACCATGAGCTGATAAGGGAGTGAATGCTGTGAATATCTCAGAAGAATTAATAGGCAAAAGAATTGTTTTAAGAAAACCAGAAAGAACAGAAGCTCTGGCAAGCGCTATTTATCAAAGTGTTAAACGTTCAAAAGAAGCTTTCATCCCGTGGTTGGGTTGGGCTGAAAAGTATGAAAGCATTGATAGTGCCTATGATTTTATTGATTTTTGCCTCAATGGATGGGAAAGCAAAGAACAATTTCCATATTTAATATTTAAGGATAATGTTTTTGTTGGGGTTATAACCGTTTTGCATATAGCAAACAATCACAATAGGGCAGAAATTGGTTATTGGCAAGATGTCAAGCATTGTGGCAATGGTTAT
>CAYJOO010000140.1:0-1772 GCA_964371845.1 uncultured Azospirillaceae bacterium
TGCTTATTGATGAAAAAGGGGAGCTTATAAAAACAAAAGAGGGCAATAAAACAGGCCAGTTTTTTGAAAAATGCGGGCACATAGAATATAAAGATTTTCAAGATCATAGGGGTTATACAAGATATATATTCAAAAAAGATATGTTAAAAGAAAATAAAATATATTTTCCAAACTTAATAAGATTTCAAGACCCTCCATTTTTCGTCGATGCAATGATAGCCGCACAAAAGTTTTATGCTCTCAATAAGGTTGTCTATCATTACAGAAAAGATCATAAAACAATAAATTGGAATCAAAAAAGAGTTTATGCATTGTTAAGTGGCATATTTTATATATACAAGATTGCATACAAAAACAAATACAATAAACTCCAAACAGAAATGCTTAATGCAATTAAAGCATACAAACATTTTATTTTCAAAAATACTATAACTTTTAAGCTATTTGTCTTATATGCCAAAATATCATTACATGATAAAACAATAAGAAAATATTGCAAAAAAAATAAAGCTTCTTTCTTAAGGTTACTTAGAAAGAAAGTTTATAGCAAGCATAAAAAAGAAAACGGAAAAAGAAAGATATATCTATTCGGAATTAAAATACTTTCTTACAAAAAACAAAGAAAATATACAAAAAAAACAATTCCGCAATTCGCGGCTCCAAAAGACAACAAAGTTTTAATTATAGAGGTGCAAAACCACCACGGTGAATGCTTGCCATCATACATAAAATATTTTAATGAACTGGGCTATGATGTTGATTTGTTAGTAAACAAGCAAATAATAAAAGACAATCCTTTTGTTTTGGCGCAGAAGTCCTTAAAATATAACTTAATAGAAGCCTCTGCAGATGACTTTCATGCCATCTTAAAAGACAAGCGCATTCTTCAATATCCTCACGTTCTTTTGGGAACCGCAATATATAATTATAAAGACAAAAGCTTTGTGCTTGATACCTTTCCATTATTACAAAAGCTCAAGTCTCTTTTTATTATAGAACACAGATTAGAAAACTATGATAAAAACTCAAAATACGGCAAAATATTAACTTTGTGGGATTTTGATAAAGGAACAATGATTAATCCACATTATTTTGGAAGCATAAAACCTCATGCCAAAAACAAAAAAACAAAATTTGTTGTTGTTGGCATGATAGCCGGAGAGAGAAAAAATCATAATATGCTAATAGATGCAATTAAAGAGATCTCCCAAAAAACAACAAATTTTGAAGTGTCTATTATAGGCAAAGGTGAGTTGAAAGATCTTCCTGTTGAGATACACCCTTTTATCAACATAAAAGGACGCCTCAGCTTTGAGGATATGTATCAAGAAATGCAAGATGCTGATTATTTCTTGCCATTATTAGATGCAAGCAACCCAGAGCATGAAAGATATCTTAAAACCGGTGTAACAGGCTCGGCTCAATTAATCTATGGTTTTGCAACCCCTCCATTAATCCATAAAAAATTTGCTGATTTTTATAAGTTTAATGATGAAAACGCAATTGTTTATGAAGACGATTTCGCCCAAGCAATGCTTGATGCAATAGAGTTGAGTAATGAGCAATACAACAATAAGGTAGCAACACTTGCTGCAGATGCAAAATACATATACAAAGAGTCTTTGTTTAACTTAAAGTTTGCTATATCTCATCCCAGCTTGTGCATAGAAAATCTTTATATAGGTCCTCACAACACCCGCAAACCAAACTCTATTACATGTGGCTCAAGTAATAAAGCAGGGTTTGATGTGATTTTGTTTGAAAGAAAAGAT
>CAYJOO010000141.1:0-1715 GCA_964371845.1 uncultured Azospirillaceae bacterium
ACGCAAGACGTCTTGCGTATAATTAAATGCATTAATTATTACAAAATAAATTAATCTTTTAACTAGAGCATTTCTCGGTTAAATAGGCTCTCTTTGGCGAAGAATTTCAAATTTTAAATTTGGCTTTTTGAGGCCGTGGAGTAAGCTCTCCACAAGGAAAAAAATCAAAAAGCAAAATTCAAAAGGCGAGCAATAAAGCATATTCTATTTAATCGAGAAACGCTCTATTGTTCTGCAACAAAAAAGGCTTGCAAACGCAAGCCTTACTAGAGCGTTAAAGCCTCTTATAATCCCACTGCTTCTTTTTGCTTTGCCACCAACTCTTTGGTTGCATTAAGTGCCAAATCAAACAAGACATCATATTCTTTTTTAGAAAAAGGCTCGCCTTCGGCAGTCCCCTGTACTTCTACAATGCCACCGCTTTCGGTTAATACAAAATTGATGTCCACATCTGCGGAGCTATCTTCAAGATAATCAACGTCAACCACACAAGCAGAGTTAGAAACTGCACAAGAAATTGCAGCAACAAACTCTTTTATAGGATTAACGACAATCTTCTTTTCTTTCATCATTTTCTGAATTGCCAAATAAAGCGCAACAAAGCCACCAGTAATAGATGCTGTTCTGGTGCCACCATCTGCTTGAATAACATCACAGTCCACCACAATACTAAAGCCTTTAATTTTTTCCAAGTCTATAACTGCACGCAAAGAACGCCCAATCAAACGTTGAATTTCTTGGCTACGACCACTCAAGCCTTTAGTCTCTCGACTAACGCGCTGACCACAAGAACGTGGCAACATTGCATATTCTGCCGTGACCCAACCTTTGTTTTGCCCCTTTAACCAACCCGGAACTTTTTCTTCAACACTTGCAGTACAAACAACATGCGTGTTGCCAAATTTAATCAGACAAGAACCCTCTGCATAAGGGTTAAAATTAGGGGTGATATTAACACCCCTAATTTCATTATTTTGTCTTTTTGAAGGACGATTACTCATCTTATTTCTTCAAAATAGATTTACCAGCATAAATAGCCATATCACCCAATTCTTCTTCAATACGGATTAATTGGTTGTATTTTGCCATTCTGTCTGTTCTTGACATTGAGCCAGTTTTGATTTGACCACAGTTTGTTGCAACAGCGATATCTGCAATTGTAGAATCTTCTGTTTCACCAGAACGGTGAGACAATACAGCAGTGTACTGAGCTCTGTGAGCCATATCAACAGCTTTTAGAGTTTCTGTTAAAGAACCAATTTGGTTAACTTTAACCAAGATTGAGTTTGCGATGTCTTTTTCAATACCCATAGCAAGTCTTTTTGGATTTGTAACAAACAAATCATCGCCAACTAACTGAACTTTGTCACCCAAAGCTTCTGTTAACATTTTCCAACCTTCCCAGTCATCTTCAGACATACCGTCTTCGATTGAGAAAATTGGGAATTTGTCACAAAGATCTTTGTAGTAAGCAACCATTTCTGTAGAAGTCAAAGATTTGCCTTCGCCTTTCATTTCATATTTGCCACCTTTGTAGAATTCTGTTGCAGCAGCGTCTAATGCCAATACAACGTCTTCACCAGCTTTATAACCAGCATCGCCAATAGATTTTACGATGAAAGTTAAAGCTTCATCAGCAGAAGAAAGGTTTGGAGCAAAACCACCTTCGTCACCAACGTTTGTGTTGTGACCAGCAGCTTTTAAGTTCTTTTTCA
>CAYJOO010000142.1:0-1695 GCA_964371845.1 uncultured Azospirillaceae bacterium
TTAGATAGTGTGAGGTGAAAAGATAAAAAAATTTTAGCGTAGATAAGCTACGTGAATTTTTTTATACTTGCACAACTTGCACTAGATGATGCATTATATGGAATTTACTTCTTTAACAAGCTCTTTTACAAACATATTCAGACCCACTTGGCGTACTCGTTTCATTCTTTCTCCAGAGATGATTTTTTGAATTTTTGTTACGGTTTCATCGAGGTCGACGTTTACGATCACATAGTCAAATTCATTCCAATGGCTCATTTTATCTAGAATTATGCCCATTCTTTGCTCTATGACTTCTTTGCTGTCTGTGCCACGGTTTTCGAGCCTTGACCTTAGTTCTTTTATAGATGGTGGCAGCAAATATATTGTTACAACATTTTCACCTGCTTTCTGCTTCATTTGCCTTGCGCCATGCCAATCCATATCAAATAACACATCTTGCCCAACATTTATAAAGCTATCCACCTCAGATTTGAGCGTGCCATATTTTGAGCCATATTGGCTTTCAACATGTTCATAAAACTCATCATTATTTAATAATTCATCATATTTTTCATTAGATAAAAAGAAATAATCCTTGCCATCAACCTCGCCGTCTCTTGGCTCTCTGGTCGTGGCAGAAACAGAAAACTTAATATTTTCATCACGTCTCAAAAGCTCCTTACACACTGTTCCTTTTCCGGTTCCGGATGGGCCTTCAATAATAAACATTGCACCTTTACGCACTTTTTTTAATCTTTCTGTGATTTTCATATTTTTTCCTTGTTAAAAATTTTTAATACATTATAAGCAATAATAGTTAAAAAGGAATAAACAAATGGCAAATATCTTAATTACAGGAGCATCATCGGGGCTTGGAGAAGGCTTGGCATATTTTTATGCAAGCAAAAAAAACACAACTTTATTCATATCTGGCAGAAATCAAGACAGACTAAATAACGTTGCAAAAAAATGTATAGACCTTGGTGCCACTGTTCACGCAAATGTTATAGATGTTACCAAAAAAGAAGCTATGCAAGAATGGATCACACAATGCCACCTACAAGCCAAACTAAATCTGGTTATTGCCAATGCAGGGGTTTCAACTGACAACGATGAATGCTGCGATGCAATGTATAATACAATAAATATAAATGTTGTTGGTGTCTTAAATACAATACTGCCAGTACTTGATATATATAAAACACAAAAATATAAAAACAAACAAATTGCAATCATAAGCTCAATTGCAGGATATTTTCCAATGGCACAGTGCCCGGCATATTCTGCATCCAAAAATTGCGTAAAAACATTAGGCTTGGCATTTAGAGAACGCTACAAAAAACACGGAATAAAAATCAATGTCATTTGCCCAGGATTTATCAGATCAAGAATAACAGATAAAAACACCTGCCCAATGCCATTGTTTATGGAAACAGATATAGCCGCACAAAAAATTGCTGACAGGTTAGAGCGCAATCAAGGATTGATATCCTTCCCCTTTGCTTTCAGATTTGTTGCGTGGTTTATATCAAGCCTTCCATACTGCATAAGTTCATTTTTAATGAGCTTGCTACCAAACAAAAATTAACAAACTGCAAATTTTGCTTGCAAAATTAAATTTGATTGATTATTAAAGCATATAGCCCGCGCATATATTATGCCACTATATCAGTGGCAGAGCGGTCATTGGTAATGCTTGTCTTAAAAACCTTC
>CAYJOO010000143.1:0-1633 GCA_964371845.1 uncultured Azospirillaceae bacterium
CGCTCAAAGTAACTGTAAAACCTATAGTACAAGAAAAGGGTGCAACGACGCAGGCGTAAATACTACCCTATATAAATGCACATCTTGCAATGGAAACTACCCACAATATAAGGAGTTAAAAGACAGCAAGTGTGTTAATAAGTCAAATAAGTCAGCTCTTTGTGCAGCATATTGCGACAAAGGCTGCAGTAGCAGAGCCTGTCTTGAGGCGGAAAGAGCTTGTATAGGTCTATGTCGTTGATAAAAAAAAAGAAGCACATTATAAAATGTGCTTCTTTTTTTTTATTCTACAGCCCCTGATATTAAAGCTTCAACATCAAACGATAAATTCATAAAATTCGTTTTAAGATTGTATTTAGAATACCACTTATTGTTGTACGAGCTCTTTTCTAAGCTAGTTGCTGTTACTTCATCAATTATAGGAGCAGAGATAATTATCTCCTCTCCAAACGCAATAACTTTACTTGGCTCAACTTCTAATTTCAAAAAAGTTTTATAATTATTGTCATACGCAATTGCCGCAAACACTTTTGAGTTGTCAAGTGAAATTTTGGCTTTTTGAGGCTCAAAATTAGTTATGAGAGTATTGTCATCCACAATAATATCCATAAAATTAATTCTTATTGTGATCTCGTGCTCTATATCTTGCAATTCTACAGTTTCATTATTGTAAGCCTTCTTTGCCTTTAATATAAAATTACATTTCTGTGTATATTGATAAACAGAATCATTAACTAGTTCATATGAAATTTTTTCTTTACTTAAAAGCACAGTATCAACAATCTCAACAGAAACAACCTCAAGTGGAGTATAAACTGCATTTGCATTTACAACAACTGCTTGAGTGGTTTTATCTTCATGATTGAAGGTAAACTCAAAAGAAAGGTCAAAACCTCCCTCTTTTAAGACAACATCTTTGAAGTAATAGTTTGGCGAAATGTCAACAATGTCTGTAAACTTTTTGCCAAATGCCTCAATTTCTTCAACCTCAACTTTCTTAAAAGTATGAGTTATCACAATATCATCACCAGTAAACGTGCTTGTTGCAACACCAGCTTCGTTAAAAAGCGTTTGCTCATATCCGTCTACGGCAGGCAATTTGCCCTCAAAAAATACGGTTTCATCAAGTATTGAAGATATGTTATAAGCAACATCAAAATCAACAGTTTGTTCTTCAACTTTTTCCGTTATTTTTGACTCGGTTACAACCTCTGTTGTTTGTTCAATAACTGCTTTCATTGTAAATGTTACAATATTTGCAGTAGGATCATATTCATGATTAACAAGCTCTGTGCTTATTAACTGAACATTCGTTAACGTATCAACCTCAGGCGCTTCTGGCTCTGGTATAGGTGGACACTCTACTTCTTTCCCGCATGATGCAAGACTCATCAATACAACGCCTAGCGCTATAAAGACGAAATTTTTAAACGTAGTTTTCATAAGATAAAAAATTAAATAATTTGAATTCTAATTAGTATTTAGACAAACTTTATATTGCAATTTCTAGTTTGTCAACACTTTTGTCAATTTTTTGTGCTTTTGCATCGTGTTTGTGAATAACACTATGTTTAAGATAAAAAAACATCAGAATATTCTTCTGATGCTTTTTTTGTTTTTCAACTGTTTATTG
>CAYJOO010000144.1:0-1603 GCA_964371845.1 uncultured Azospirillaceae bacterium
TGATAAATATTGTTGATGTATTTTTAATATTAATCATTGTCATCTTTCCTTCTTGGATTATCACCACTTTGAACATGACTTAACATTTCATGTGTGGATGCCTCAACTTGTCTTGCTTGTTCAAGTGTTTTAATCGCACTGACTTTTTTAAGGTTTTCTTTTTGTTTTGCGACTTTTTCTTTTATGCTTGATATTGTTTTTTGCAAATTTTCCTGCGCTTTTCTTTTTACGCTTGAAGAAAGATTAGGGTTGTTTAATAACATTTGCATATTATGCTCTTCTTGCAATCTTAGTTCTTCTAGTTTATCGATATCATTTTCTAAGGTTTTTCTTATTGCATTTTTGCTCAAAGATATTTCACTCTTGTCTAATCCGTCTTTAATATCTTTGATATCTTTACTGATAGATGCCTCAACTTTTTCATCATTTTTTTGTGAGTCAGTTTTTACAGTTTCTGATGCACTCTGGCTTGTTGCAGATGTTTGTGGTTGAGACTGAGGTGCTGTTGCGCTCTGAGTCGTTTGTTGAGTGCTGTTGCCCCCACTTCCAAAATTTTGAGCCTCTGTGTACTTTCCGTTTATGGATTGTTTGTGACTTTTTATTTGCCCTGAGCTAGTTGTCTCTTTCCAATCTCTGCTGTCTTTATTGGAGTAAAAAGACGTAGTTGTTCCGTCTTCTTTGAAGTCGTTTCTTAAGCTTTCTGCTTTGTTGCCAATTTTTTCTGAAAGCTGTTTGCCTTCTTTGTCAAATTCTTTGTGATGGAAGTTGCCTTGATTGTCAACGAATCCACTTTTTTCAAGCCAACCGCTTTCTGCATACGATTTTGTTATTTTGCTAGAGTCTTTGTACATAGTAACTTCAGATTTTATGTTACCATTTTTATGGTATTCTCTTTGAACTTGTACTCCATCTTTGTTTTTGCTTGATGTTTCAGCAATGACTTTGCCATCTATTGCTAGCCATTGTTTTGTTCCATCATTATATTCTTTATAACTTCGACCATTATCTCTTTTTACTGATTTGGTTACTTTTGAATTTTCATTTTTGAATTTGACGTCTTTATTCTTCGTGTCTAATTGTTTTTCTTTATTACTTAGTTTTTGCTTTTGTTCTTGAAGCATTTGTCTTCTATTGTCAAAATTGCGCATTATTGGGTTTTGTGAACCTTGATTTCTTTGAAGTTCATTGCGAGTTGCTCTAATGCTTTGCTCTGTTGAAAATATTTCTTTTGATTTTATGCCCAGATCGTGCGCTCCTGCATTTTTGCTTTTTAGTTTTTCGTATTGATTTTGTAGTTGCTCTAAACGTCTTTCTGATGTCTCTAGTTTTTTTGCTAGTTCTTCATTTCTGTCATGATCCTCTGCAGCCTGAGCTTGCGCTTGCGCTTGTTCTTGATTTCTTTGATATGTATCCGTCATTGCAAGTGCTTGAGCATGAGATTGTGCAAGTGTACTTCTTTGCAGATTATTATTTAAGCTGCTTGTACCTTGTTCAGTTGTATCTTGAGCTGATTGATTATTTGTATTACTTTTGTTTTGCTGTGTTTGTGCTTTTTCTTGTGCTTGTTGTTGGGGCGTTTTTAATAGATCTTTGTCAAAGCTTA
>CAYJOO010000145.1:0-371 GCA_964371845.1 uncultured Azospirillaceae bacterium
CCAGGAAAAATTATTTCAACATCTCAAGAAGTTGAAGTAAAAGTTTTAGAAGTAGACATTGAAAAACGTCGTATTTCTTTGGGTATCAAACAATGTATTGAAAACCCATGGCAATCATTTGTTGATGAAAACCCTGCTGGTTCAATCATCAAAGGCAAAATCAAAAACATTACTGAATTTGGTTTGTTTGTTGGCTTAAATGATGAAATTGATGGCATGATTCACTTATCTGACATCTCTTGGGATAAATCAGGTGAAGAAGCTGTTAAAGACTATACAAAAGGTCAAGAAGTTGAAGCAAAAATCATTGATGTAGATGTTGAAAAAGAACGCATCTCTTTGAGCATCAAAGATTTAACAGAAAACGTAAA
>CAYJOO010000145.1:434-767 GCA_964371845.1 uncultured Azospirillaceae bacterium
TCTGATGACACTGGTGTTTATGTTGAATACCAAGGTCTAGAAGCTTTTATCAAAAAGCTTGACTTGTCAAAAGACAAATCTGCTTGCAATCCAGAAGATTTCAAAGCAGGTGAAGTTATTGAAGCAAAAATCACTTCAACTGACAAGAAAAACAACAAACTTAACTTATCTGTAAAAGCTCTTGAGCTTGATGAAGAAAAGAAAGTTATGGAAAGCTTAAAATCAACAACTAATGGCTCATCATTTGGTGACGCATTAGGCGAGGCATTAAGCAAAATGAAATAATTTTTCAAAATGCAAAATAAGAGGTAGGGTTTTTACTCTGCCTCTTTT
>CAYJOO010000145.1:777-1583 GCA_964371845.1 uncultured Azospirillaceae bacterium
GACAAAAATCTCACCCTTATTTTTATATCATTTTCAAAAAAAATAAAAAAAAATGCATTTAGGGTATTTACAAGGGGTCAATTTTGTGGTATATATACGGCTCATCTTAAGAAAACAAAGGGATTTTATATATGAACAAAAAAACATCTACAAACAAATTTATGGCTGGAGATTATGTTGTTTATCCTGCTCATGGTGTGGGCAAGGTTTCAGACATTGCCAAACAAAAAGTTGCAGGTCAAGACCTAGAACTTATCGTAGTTAACTTTGATAAAGATAAAATGACTCTTAGGATTCCTTTTGAAAAGGCTCCAAATATTGGTCTCAGACAACTTGCAGATCAAACAACAATCACAGATGCACTATCAACCTTAAAAGGCAAAGCAAAAGTAAAAAAAATCATGTGGTCAAGACGTGCTCAAGAATATGAAAACAAAATAAACTCTGGCAATCCGGTTATGATTGCAGAAGTTATAAGAGATTTGCATAGAACAGAAAATCTTGCAGATCAATCATATTCAGAACGCCAAATATATGATCAAGCATTATCAAGACTTTCAAATGAGGTTGCAGCAATTGATAAAATTACACATCAAGAAGCATCTCAAAAACTTTTAGAAATATTAAACACAGCAAGAAGCATTGCTGCAAAATAGCTCTAAACAACCTTATAAAAAAAGACTGGAATCCCCAGTCTTTTTTTTATATGAATTACTCAATATTTTGCTTGTTTATTATTAGGATATAGTATAAATTATAAAAAAACGGAGTAATTATCAAATGAGAAAATTAATATTAGTTTTAAT
>CAYJOO010000146.1:0-1563 GCA_964371845.1 uncultured Azospirillaceae bacterium
TAATTGTTTGCAGATCTATAATAAGCACCTCTAGTGCCACGGCCAAGGTCAATGTCATATTCTCCGATATAAAAATCTGTGATTATTTGATCGTTGTTGTATAGGGTTATGTGAGTTGCGTTTTTTTCATCAAGACCAAAGTATGGCAAGTTTTTTATTTGTTGCGATTTTTTTTCATAATATTTTGCAAGTGAGATGGAAGACAACAATCCTGTTATTCTGTCGTCAAAAACTCTAAATCCTTGGTGATTTGCAATCTGCCAAATATTGTCTTTTTTATATAGTTCTACTGATTGATTGTCTTTTTTTATAACAATTTTTGTTGTTTGTTCAATTGGGAGGTTTTTGAAAACAAGCGTGTTTGTTTGTTTTTTTTGAACACTTAAGTGCAGGGATAGCCCAATTATAAATATTAAGATTGCACTAAAGGCAAAGACTAAGCTTTTTTTGCTTATGTACATTTGTTTTTTGTTTGTTGTTTTGTTTTTGTTTTGGTTTGAGGCCAACATAACTAGCAAAATAAGTAATGGCAATAGATAAATATTGATAAATTTTGCAAGATTGTTAATTTGCTCTATTTTGTTATAAGCGTTTTCTTTTAAGCTGCCAAGAGAGTTTTTTAAGGTTGATAAGTTTTTTCTGACTTTTGCTATGTGAGTAAGCTCATCTGAGATAAAGCTTTTTCTGTCTTCAAAATGTTTTTTTGAGATTGTTTTTTGGACTTCAACTTTGGCATCCCTAATGTTTTTAAGAAGCTCTGTTTCTTTTTGAATGTATTCTAATTGTGCTTTTTTTCTGATATTTTCAATAAAATTAAAACGGTATTCTTTTTTTGTTTTGGCTCTTAATGATAAAAGGCTATGGTTGCCAACAAGTTCATCTAAGGCGTTTAAGACAAAATAAAGATTGTTTGTTGAGTTTAAGAAGTTGTCATATATAAAGTCACTATCTGCAATAACTATCGCCTTAAAAGGATTGTTTGACTTTTTTTCTATTATTTTGGCGGCCATAAATTTTTGATAGTTGTCTTTTTGAAACTCTGATAAGATTATTGATGGGTTGATATTTTTATATATATAGTTGATGTTCATTAAACTTGAGTTTTTTGATGCTTTAAGCAGGGGAATAAACTCGACATTTGCTTCTTTGTTTGGTGCAATGATTGATGTTGATGACAGCAATATATTTTGCAAGCCAGCTGTTGGCAGAATGTCTTGATTGATGTTGTCTTTTGTTAATAATATTTGAGCCAAGTCTTGTGTGATGATTGGGTTTTGTGTATAGTCTATTGTGGCATCTACTGTTAAGGAGTTGTCAAAATCTGCTACGAATGCTTCTTTTAAGAACCTAAAGCCAAAATCCTCTTCAATTGCTTTGGAATCAGATGCCTTTATTGCTTCTGTTTGAGGTGCAAAATTTCTGATTGCCTCAGGTGAGGGGTCTAATAAGATTAAAAATTTGCCACCGTTGTTTTTGTATTGTCTTACATTTTTTATAAGTTCTTTTGACATATCTTTTGGTGATACAATCATTAAGGCTGATATGTCTTTGATTTGAGGGTTG